>WRNN01000126.1 GCA_009776595.1 Clostridiales bacterium | reverse complement strand
CTGCCCTGCGTCGTCAGCTCCGTCCCAAGCATGCGCCCGCCGATCCGGTTGCCAATCGTTCCCAGCAAGCCGACTTTCATGCCGGCCTCCTCCAGGATGCCCGCCAGCATATGGGTCACCGTTGTTTTGCCGTTTGTACCGGTGACGCCTATTACATTCATTCGTAAAGACGGCCTTCCCGCCAGGTTTTGTTCCATGATACCGAAGAGTTCATGGGTATCTTTTACCAGGATCCATGGCTCTCCTTCCAGGCAATACGCTTCGTTTTCAAGGATCAGCGCGCAAGCGCCCCTCTGCAGCGCTTGCGCCGTNTAGTGATGNCCGTCATGGTACTCCCCTTTCANCGCGATAAAAACGTCCCCCGTTTCTACCTTCCTGGAGTCCGCCATAACCGACCTGATTTCCTTATNCCATTCNACATCCTTCTGCCAGCGGTATATATTTTCGCCCGCTATCAGCTCGTTCAGCTTCACACTCTCTCAACCTCCGGCCGCGTCTTTAGCGCGGGCTGCCGCACAAGACCCAAATTAAGCGGTATACTTCCCCTATGGTCCCGCCACATCCCCATGAAAACTGTTTTGGGATTCTTCCAGCCACGCGACGACGCTGCTTCCCGCCTCCACCATCATACCCGGAGAAGGCTGNTGATAGANCACCACGCCGGCGCCGCTCATTTCGAAGTGGAGATCATATTCCTCCGCGACAGCCGCCGCTTCTTCGGCTGTCTTTCCGGTAAGCTCAGGCACGGGGACTTGCCTCGGTCCCTGATGCAAGCTCTTTGGCAGTTCCGTGTAGAGCGCTACATTGCCGCCTTTGAGCATAACGGAATTTTCCAAAGGTAATTGCCCGTAAACCTGCGTACCCGTACCGACAACGGTGGCCGTGATCCCCTGGCTGGCTGCCAGCGCTTCGGCGTCGGCTACAGAGACGCCGGTATAGTCCTTCAGCGTGACTCTTTCGAGGGACGGCGTCTGCAGGCGCTGCGGCTCCAGCTGCTTTGGCACTTGAAGATAAGTTAGTATATCTTTTACCGCAGCCTGAAAGATCGGACCGCAGGTAGCGCCGCCTGTCAGCGAATATCCCTTTGGATTATCCATCAGTACCAGGCATACAATCTGCGGGTCGTTTACCGGCGCCACGCCCAAAAACGAAACGACGGATTCCGTTTGCGAATAGCCGACGCCGGGGATGACCTTCTGCGCCGTACCTGTCTTTCCGCCAACCCGATAACCGTCGATGAAAGCGGTCTTTCCTGTTCCGGCGCTGACCACGGTCTCCAGAACTTCCAGTACTTCCGCAGACGTCGCCGGCGAGATGACTTGACGGATCGCTTCCGGTTCGATTGTGCGGATGACCTTGCCATCCGCGTCCAAAATCTCTTTTACGATCTGCGGTTTCATCAACGTGCCGCCGTTGGTAATCGCACAAAACGCGCTAAGCAACTGAATAGGCGTCACCGCATTGGACTGTCCGATACTCATGGAGGCAATATCCAGCTCCCTGCAATCTTTCTGGGGCACCAAAATGCCTGTCGCTTCACCCGCCAGTTCAATACCGGTCTTCTTTCCAAATCCAAAACCGTACAGATACTTATAAAAGGCTTCTTTTCCCAAATTCAGGCCCACATTGATAAACACAGGGTTGCAGGAGTTTTGTACGCCCTCGATAAAGCTTTGATGCCCATGCGGCTGACCGCGCCAGCAGCGTATCGTTCCCGCCGTCAGCTTAATCGAACCGCTGCAATAGAATTGATCGTCCAGGGAAACGGCGCCCTCTTCGATCGCGCCCGCCATGACGACGGTTTTAAATGTGGAGCCCGGTTCGTATACGTCGGAAATCAGGAAGTTTCTCCATTCCTGCTGACTGTATTCGTTGAAACTGTTCGGGTCGAAAGTAGGATACTGCGCCATACCCAATACGCGTCCGGTCTGCGGTTCCATCATCAGGATACCCATTTTGTCCGGGCGATACTTTTCTACGGCGGCGGCTATCTCCCGTTCCAGAATGTATTGGATCGTTTCGTCGATCGTCAGCACGATGCTGGCGCCATCCTGCGACGGGATATATTTCTGCACCGAAGCCGGTATGCTTAGCCCCCGGTTATCCTGCTCCATCATCCGTTTGCCAGCGGTTCCGGAAAGAATGCCATCATAGGATATCTCCAGGCCGCTGAGCCCGACATTGTCCGTGCCGACAAACCCGAGGAAGTTAGCCAGCAGCTCGCCCTTGGGGTACATACGCATGGGCTCTTCCAGAAAGCCAATCCCCGGCAGCTTGCACGCCCTGACCGCCTGCGCCTGTTCTTCCGTGACCTTGCGTTTAATGTAGATAAACCACCGTTCCGCGTTGTCGTATACTTTTTGTGCCAGCGCGTCTCTGTCCAGCTCCAGTATATCGGCCAGCTGCGCCACAATCTCGTCTGCCCGGCCGGACTTGATCACTTCTATGGGGTTGGCTGTCACCGTATCCGTCATAATACTGATCGCCAACGGACGTCCCTTCGTGTCATAAATGGCGCCCCGCTGCGCCTCGACCGTAACTTGACTGAAACGGTTTTCAAAAGCCTTGCTTTCCAACTCCGCGCCTTTATATAGCTGAATCCACGCAAGCCTCCCGAAAAGCACCATATAAGCGGTGGCGGCTACTATCAGAATGAACTGAATTCTCCTCTTCACTTGTGCCGTTATCGGCCTTTGCCGCATAGTCTCCCCTGCCTTTATCCGATGGCTGTCCCGCCCCTTCGGTCATCGCCGAATTCCTCCATCATCTGTTCCACCAGGTCAGGATCTTATCCATCCATGTCTCCGGCGGATTGGCGCTCACTTGCTCCTCGTCCCGCTTCTGCGCCTCTTCCTTCAGTTTGCCGCCGGCAGCCGTTCCGGATACTACCATATACTCGACCTGTTCATTCTTGATCATGCCCAAATCCCGGGAAGCCAATTCCGCTATCCGTTCAAGGGATCGAAGCTCGGCGATCTGCCCTCTTATTTTGTCGTTTTCAAGCAAAAGATGCTCATTTTCACTGAGCATGGTATTGACCTCGTAGTTTACGCGGCTGATATTTGCCGACAGAGACGTATTGACGAAAGCCAAAGCGACGAAAACCAGAATCATGCTGGAGATCAACAGTATGATCGTTCGTCTGTAAGCGGCATTCGAGCGGATCAGACGGCTGATAAGCCGCCTTGACGCCGGATTTGCCCTTCTGTCCTGCCCTGCCTGTTTTCTTTCCGGTTGACGGGGAATCGCCGTTTCATAAGCACGGCTTGTTTTGCGAAGTGGGATAGCCATATTGATACGCCCGACCTTTCCCATTGATAATCATGATTGGCAAAGTATAGGATGTTTCAGATTTTCTGAAAAGCTCTCAATTTCGCGCTGCGGCTTCTCGGGTTTTTTTTGATTTCCGCAGTACCCGGCAAAACCGGTTTTGTTGTCAGTATCTTGCCCTGTCGCACTTTGCCGCACACACAGACGGGAAAATCTTTGGGGCAAACGCAGTCGGCAGTGAGTTTTTTAAATGTGTCCTTAACGATTCTGTCTTCCAGGGAGTGAAAACTGATTACGGCGAGCCTGCCTTCCGCACGCAGGCTGTCCACCGTGTCGATAATGGCGGGTTCCAGCACATCCAGCTCTTTATTAATGTATATACGTATCGCTTGAAATGTGCGTTTCGCCGGATGCGGCCCCTCTTCTCTGGCCGCGGAGGGAATCGCTTTTTTAATTACCCTGACCAGTTGATCCGTTGTCTTAATTGCTTCTTTTTCCCTCTCCTGAACGATAACCTGCGCAATCCGTTTACTCCAGCGTTCTTCTCCGAAGCGCCGGATAATCTGCTCCAGCTCCTGCGCAGAGTACCGCGTCACGATCTCGTAAGCTGTCGGAGCGTCGCCCGTGGGATCCATCCGCATATCCAGGTCGCCCGTATGTTGATAACTGAAGCCTCGCGTTCCTTCGTCAAGTTGATAGGAGGAGGGGCCAAGATCCATGAAAGCCCGGTCGATGCCGTCTATATCCAGCTCCTCCAGTATCTTCTTGATTCTGGAAAAGTTGCTGTGGATAGTCACGTAGGGCTTTCTATCCTGGTTGGCGCAGGCTTCGCTTAAACTTNTCTCCGTCGCCTCCAGCGCTTGCGGATCCTGGTCGACGGCTACCAGCATACCTTCCGGCAGGATCTTTTCCAGGATCAGCCGGCTATGGCCTCCGCCGCCCGCTGTACAATCGACGACGGTCATCCCCGGCCTTAAGTCCAGGATATCTATGCTTTCCCTCCTCAACACCGGTTGATGCTGAAAGGAGGTCATTGGAAAAACCTCTCCGCCAAAGTTTCGAATTCCTGATCCAGACTGTCCCGGTACCTTTCCCAGGTATCTTTGTCCCAGATCTCGAGATGGTCGCCGGCGCCGATGATGTAGACTTCCTTNATCAGTTTGCCGTAGTTGCGGAATTCCTGGTTGATCAGCGTTCTGCCNTGCTTGTCGATTTCCCCGCCGCTCGAGCTTGAAAAGAAGCGTCGCTTAAACATGCGGTTTTCGAGAGTAAAATCGCTTCGCTCGTTCAGTTTATCTTCCAGCTTTGTCCATACCTGCATCGGATAGGCACACACGCAGGCCTCCAGGCCTTTCCAGAGTTTATACTGTGAACCCAGCTCTTCGCGATACTTAACCGGTATACTCAGTCTGCCTTTTTCGTCAAAGCTGTGTAGAAATTCACCGCCGAAGGCCATGCGCGCCACCTCCTTTCGGACTGCTTTTCGATAATTATAGTCCATAGTATACCACATTGTCCCACTCTATACCACAAAACTTTAAAAATTTTTTCACGAATTTTTTCAAAATTGTTCATCATTTGATACAGCACATACATCCTCCCAACAAAAAAAGAGCGGCAATCCTCCGCTCTACTCGTGCTTTGGCAAATCGATACGTTCAACTTAGGCTTTCTCTTTTTTCCCGCTCCCGCATTTGCGCCCGTTTGAAGCGTATGCTTTTTTCGTTCAAGTAGAGCCGCTTGCTTTCTCCCAGAACACGATCCACAAGCCTTGGGTCATAGCGGTTTGTAAAGGCGTCTCCAACCAAATGGCTGGTGATGATCCAGGGTTTCTGCCAGTTGATCCGCTGATCGATGAGATTGGTCAGTTGCTCCTCGGCAAAATCCGTCAGGCGTTCCGTCCCCAGATCCTCCAGAATCAGCAGATCTGTCCGGATCAGTTGATTCTGCAAATGGCTCCTTCCATAAGGCAGGCTTTCCTGACGCGGCTCCTTCTCGTCCTTATTCTCACGGTTCAGATACTCCCACTTTCCGCTGTATTCTCTGCTCCCATAGATGTCCTCCCTTAAGGCTTCCAGGAGTTCCTCCGTCCGGATGTAAAGCAGCGTCTTTCCCTTCTCCAGAATCCGGTTCGCCACAGCGCTACAGAGATGGGTCTTACCGTT
>WRNN01000125.1 GCA_009776595.1 Clostridiales bacterium | reverse complement strand
GAAGACGCTATTGAATCGGCTGAAAGGAGATACATTTCGATAGCGTCGGGGAACGCACCGGATAATATGAGTACATTTGCTGTCGAGGATAATGAAATCTCGGTTATTGATTTATTGACCCAAACCGCGCTTGCTTCATCTAGTTCTGACGCAAGACGCTTGATTATTGGAGACGGCATAAAGCTGGATGGTGAAACAATAACCAATCTGAATGAAGTAGTCAGATGTGACTCCGTTATCAGCCGTGGTAAGAATAAGTTTGTGAGAGTTGTTTTTCAAAAAAGACCAAAGTGATTATTTTTCATCCTGTCTTCGCGCATATGGATGTTGGTGTATAGGACAACCGAACAAGCTTTACGGCGTTTGATGGTATTGGGTTTTAGTAATAACGACGACCCGATCCGCAAAACTGTTGATTATATGACTGCTTGTTTAAGTGGCGAACGTAAAATGGATAACTCATGGGAGAAAACACACAACTGGCCGTTATTCACACAGTTAATGCTCTCTTCATGGATAAAAATATATGAGCCGGACAATGAATTGGCTCTGGCTTTCGCATACCGTTGGGCAGATGTCATCGAAAAGGCGTTTGCGGATGGTAAATACAATCATGATGATTATGTTAATACTTATGTCGCGCAGTTTGAATCAAAACCGAGAGGCGGCAGAGAAATTGATTTTTCCGCTTTCTATCAAATATCATTGCTCAAAGGTGTTCTAGCCTCTAGGACCGAATCTCTTTTGTTAGATTACCTATTATCAAGGCCGAATGGTATTTATTATGTATACCCCAAACGCTTGAATAAGCCACCTGATGTTTTTGCTTCTAAAAACGCAAGTTGGTATTTAGCCGCGCTGGATATATTATCCGGGTATGACTTGAGCAAGGATAAATTGAGCTTTGCTGTTGATTGGATAAACAAGAACAGAGATGAAAGTGGTCAATGGGATTTAGGAGCTAAAGCTAACGACGGAGTCTATTTTCCGCTTTCAGATTCATGGAAAAGTGTTAAGGATAGAAAAGCTGATTGCACAGACAGAATTACAAATTTGTTGCAAAAACTTAGCGCATAGCTTTTCAACACATATCCTATTCACTACTTCAAGACAAAATGTCCCGAAGCCAAAAGCATGAGGTTGTTTTGTAATAGGCTGACCATAAAAAGACTCACCCGTTTCGTTGCATCGGCACAGAAATTTATCGAGTCATGCAATACAGCTTCTGCAAATAAATCAATGTCATTGTATTGCAGGAATCTTTCCCTTGCCCAAGTAAAATCAGAATGCTTTAAGGCATGTTTGACATTAGCAAAGGCTTCTTGCACCCTGTGTTTATTCTCAATTTCGTCAATCTTCTCAAGCATCTTTTGAGTTGCGGCGCATAATGAATGGTCATCCATATTCCCATCGGGGCAGCCGTCACAGATAAATTCATCCCATGTATCTGAGCCAAAAGCGCTGCTGATTTCTTCCTTAATGCGATCAACGATGCGCTGATTATCGGGGTAAATGATGTCTTGAATAGAACTCTCCATTTTTGTTTTCCTCCCTTCTTATAAGTCAAACTTTCCTCTACTATAGTTGCAATTCATGGTTATAAATGCCACAAATAAGCGAAAGTGTAACCTTATGATTGCTTGACTGAGTCCTCACATGACAAGGGCTTCTCGCTTGCGCCCAAATGTGTTATGCTTTTTAAAAAAGCAGGAGGTGTCTGGTATGGGGCGATTGAAAGGAAAAGTAGCCGTGATCACGGGCGGAAACGGCAGTATAGGCGCAGCGGCGGCACAGGCTTTTCTCCGGGAGGGCGCTAAAGTCGTCATTGCGGACAGGCAAATCGAGGGCGCAGAGGATGTGGCTGCAGCGACAGGCGCTTCAGCGGATTTATGGATGGTGCAGCAGGTGGACGCGGCGGACAAGGCCAGCGTAGACGCCCTGATTGCCGCGACGTTGGCGCGCTTCGGGAAGCTGGATGTGTTTATGGCGCATGCAGGCAGCGACAACCGCCGCGGGCATTTTTTCGACTTGACCGGGGACGACTTTGATTACCTGATGGCCAACAACGCAAAAAGCATCTTTATCTGCGCTCAGGCGGCGGCAAAAGCCATGGCCGGCACCGGCGGCGGATCCATCATACTTACTTCATCCATCAGCGCCNTGGTGGGACGGCCCGACTCCGTCATCTACGGCGCGACCAAAGGCGCCGTCATGACCATGATGCGCCATATGGCCTTCGACCTGTCGCCGTATCAAATCCGTGTCAATGCGCTTGCGCCGGGCTTCACGCTCACCAACCAGACGACAAAGCTGGTGGAGGACCCGGNTTTTATGGATCATATGATGAAAACCATTCCTATGAACCGTGCAGGCAAGCCGGAGGACATGGTGGGCGCCTGCGTTTTTCTTGCCTCTGACGAATCCTCCTTTATCACAGGCACGTATATCACCGTCGACGGTGGCGTAACGGGCTTGCGGTAGCTTGCGGCAGACCGTGATTGGACTTCTGCTACCACCAATATTTCAAGGCCGGTTTCTCCCTGAGCCTTTGTAGGGCGCAGGCGATGATTTCCGCATGGTCAAAGGCCAGTCCCTGATTGCGTTCCGTCCTCCATTCTTCTCTGGCGGATTCCCGTCTCAGTCTTGCGGATAAACGCAGGTCGCCATTGGACAGCGCGATTTCCGTATACTGCTCTGAACAGTCCGCATGCAAAGTGAACCATCGGGCGTCCTCCGCGTCGTCTCCCGCATGCAGGGAAATCTTGTCCTGCGGGATCAGCGACATATGCGCACAACTGATGACCCATGTGCGGGGGTCGCGACCCGGCTTACTGAAGGTGTAGAACTGCTCCGGATTCCCGTCCTGTACCCCGGTTTCTTCCGCCAGTTCCCGTTTTGCCGCTTCGCCTACCGTTTCGCCCGGATTCACAAAGCCGCCGGGCAGTGCCCAATGCCCCAGATACGGATGCCCGCCGCGTCGTATAAGCAGGATGCGCAGTTCCTTTTCCGCCGGCTTGGGATCGCGATCATCCGGAAGATTCGCGACAGTGAATACGACGATATCCACCGTGACCGAGGGGCGGGGATAGTTGCCGGGGTCGTATTGCGCCAGAAATTGTTCCTCCGTCAGTCCCTTTGCGTCAAGGATATCCATATAATCAGCTCCCGGTCAGATATTGGTTTCTATTGGATCATATCACAGATCCCGGTATTATTTCGCAACAAATGGGCAAGTCGATTGGCATTTTCGTCTCACAGTTGGCAAGCTCATGCAATAGTTGGCATAATTACGCAACAGTTGGCATACGTGTTGTCATACGTTGACAGACAATTCCTGTGGCGATACAATACATTCAATCGTCCGGCATATGTAAAACTACCGGCCTGTGACAAAGGAAAACCACTGTGAAAGTTATCTTACAGAATCTAACGAAAGTCTTTCCCGGCCGCAACAGGAAAGTACAAGCGGATGTGGTCGCGGTCAATGACTTTACTTTTGAAATTCCCGACGGCCTGCTCATCGGGCTGCTTGGCCCTTCCGGCTGCGGCAAAAGCACGGCGCTCAACCTCATTTGCGGTTTGCAGACGCCTACCGCAGGCAGAATCTTCTTTGGCGACGACGACGTCACAGACCTGCCGCCGGAAAGCAGAGGCGTTGGCCTCGTCTTTCAAAATTACGCCCTGTATCCCCATTTGACCGTCCTGCAGAACATCCTCTTCCCTTTACAAAACCTTAAGGGGGCGGACAAGCTTTCCAAGGCGGCGATGCTCGCCAGGGCACAGGAGGTCGCCGGCCTCGTGCAGATCGCGGAACTGATGGACCGCAAGCCCGGCGAGCTTTCCGGCGGTCAGCAGCAGCGTGTAGCGATTGCCCGCGCTTTGGTCAAAATGCCCAAGGTGCTCCTTCTCGACGAGCCCCTTTCCAACCTGGACGCCCGCCTGCGGCTGCAGACCCGGGAGGAACT
The DNA here is from genome assembly GCA_009776595.1 of Clostridiales bacterium. Lineage (GTDB taxonomy): Bacteria > Bacillota > Peptococcia > DRI-13 > UBA5745 > WRMS01. The sequence goes on along the minus strand of WRNN01000125.1, from coordinate 1,471 downwards.
CCGGCGCATACAGCGGCAGACACAGATCACCACCGTCTTCGTCACCCATGACCAGGAGGAAGCGATGAGCATCTCCGACAGGATAGTCGTGATGAGAAAGGGCGTCGCGGAGCAGATCGGAAAGCCGCAGGAGGTCTATGACAGTCCCGCGAATCTCTTTGTCGCCACCTTTCTTGGCACGCCGCCCATTAACGTATTTCGCGGAAGCGTCGTCAGCGATACGCTCCGGATAGGAGAAGACGCCGTTCTTGCGCTCAGCGGCGTTCCCGATCAGGAAGTCGTCGTAGGCGTCCGCCCGGAAGGCTTGCTGCTCCGGCGCGAGGGCCCTTTCCGCTGCCATCTTAACAGTATTGAGGTTTTGGGGCGCGACGTCAGCATCCTCTCCTCTCACGACGCTTCGATTAATCCGGTGATTCGTTCCATTATCAGCGCGGAAAGCGCGGTTGACGCTTCCTCCTCAAGCGTCAGCTTTGCCCTGCATCCCGACAAAGTATTTCTATTCAACAAAGAAACAGAAGAACGCATCTTCTGGCGGAGGCAGGATTGATGGAGAAAAGCAATAACAAAGCCTGGCTTTACCTTTTGCCGTCGATTCTATTTCTGGGCGCCTTTATGGTGTATCCCATCGCCGACGTCCTGATCTATTCGATGGAAGAAGGCTATAACTCCGCCTCCCGGATTTTTTTCGGCGTCGGCTTGTATAATTACGCCTATGTGCTGCACGACCCCTACTTTTTGCAGGCGCTGAAGAATACCTTTATCCTGGTCATTGTCACCGTGCCGGTTTCCACAGGCCTTGCCCTGCTGCTCTCGCTGGGACTGAACAGCATCAAAGGGCTTAAGCGGCTGTTTCAAACGATATACTTCCTTCCTTATGTGACAAATACCCTTGCCGTCGGGCTGGTATTTATGATCCTGTTTAACAAGACGCCCTACACCGACGGACTGGTCAATCTCCTGATCCACCGCTTCGGCGGCAGTTCCGTGGACTTTATCGGCGGGCCTTATTGGGCAAAAATGCTCGTGCTGTGCTTTTATACCGTTTGGGTGGTCCTGCCGTTCAAGGTGCTGATCCTGACCGGCGCCCTCGCCTCGGTCAATCCGCAGTATTATGACGCGGCGAAAGTGGACGGTACGTCGAAGCTAAGGATGTTTGGCAAAATCACCCTGCCAATGATCTCCCCTATGCTTTTCTACCTGATTATCACCGGTTTTATCGGCGCGTTTAAAGCCTACAGCGACGCCGTCGCCTTATTCGGTATCAACTTGAACGCTGCGGAGATGAACACCATCGTCGGCTACATCTATGATATGCTCTACGGCAACAGCGGCGGCTACCCGTCCTACGCCTCGGCGGCGGCCATCCTGCTTCTGGCCATTGTGCTGACGATCACCTGCATCAATTCGCTGATCAGCAAGAAATATGTCTATTATTAACCGCTTACGCCCCAATAACTACAACAAAGGACAA
>WRNN01000124.1 GCA_009776595.1 Clostridiales bacterium | reverse complement strand
GTCCGGAGAAATTCATACCGGGCGCACAGATCGACTTGGTTCATTTTCATACGCCGGAAGCCGAAGGCTCCGATGATTTCACAGAGAAAGTCTTTACGGGTCCGATCCAGAAGCAGGTACGGGACGCGCTTTCCTATATCAACGCAGTCCTGCTTGTGGAAAAGGTAGTCAAGCTGCCGAGGCGCGCGGAGGCAGAGCGTTTTTTTAACTATCCGTTTGAAGCGCTGGAGGAAATTTTAGTTAATGCGGTATTTCACAAATCCTATCGAGATCCCGAACCCGTCGAAATCAGAATCTATGTTGACTGCATTCAAATCATCAATTATCCGGGGCCGGAAAAATGGATTGATATGGAGAAGTTTGCCACCGGTAAGGTAAGGGCGCGCAGATACCGTAATCGCCGAATCGGAGAGTTTCTGAAGGAGATAGACTTATCGGAGAAACAATCCACCGGGATCACTAAAATTCTGCGGGTATTGGAGCAAAACGGATCGCCGCCGCCGGAATTTGAGACGGACGAGGATCGTCATTACTTAATTGTGACGATTCATCCGCATGAAGGGTTCAAGGCCAATGGAACAGCAAATGGTCTTGCATATAACTCCGATGACGGGATAAGCGACGGATTTATTGGTGAAAATCCAATAATAGAAAAATCCGCTCAAAATAATGAGCGANCTTTGAGCGAACTTTTGAGCGGACTTCTAAGCCGGAAAGACTATGAAAAGGTATTGCCGATCATTCATTATTTTGACGAATACGAGACCATTAAACCTAGTGACGCAGAATCTTTATTAGGAAAGTCCTCGGCAACAACAAGAAGATACCTGGGGATATTGGTTAATGCCGGAGTACTGGTGCAGCAAGGTAAAGCAAATGCCACAATTTATAGAAGAGTCAAGTTATGACTGCTTGTTTTTTCTGTTGCAAATATCCTGTTAATCGAGCCCCATAAAATGACGCAAAATAAACGAAGCAAGGATTGCAACGGCCATTCCCCTGCGTTTGGCGATATTGCATACCGCCGCCCGGAAAAAATATCACACGTTAATCAGCGGAGAAAAGAAAGAACCATTTATCAGACAGAGGTGATAACGAATGAATCATAAAGGCACGGTAACGCTTGATACAGATCGACTTGTTCTGCGGCGGTTTACCATGGACGATGCAGAGGCGATGTTTACCAATTGGTGTGCCGACCCGGAAGTCACAAAATATCTTATGTGGCTGCCGCATCGTTCGATTGACGAAACGCGCCAGACTCTCTTTGACATTTGGTTAAGCAACTATGATGAACCGGATTTTTATCAATGGGCGATTGAACTGAAAGCCATACATGAACCTATCGGCAGTATCGGCGTTATGCAGCAGAACGATAAAACGAAAATGGTGCATATCGGGTACTGTATAGGCAAAGCTTGGTGGCATCAAGGCTATACAGCAGAAGCATTGACGCGCCTTGTGCAGTTTTTCTTTGTAGAGGTCGGTGCGAATCGGATCGAGGCCCGGCATGACCCGCGCAATCCAAACAGCGGAAAGGTCATGCAAAAAGCGGGACTGCAATATGAAGGAACGCTCCGCGAATCCGACTGGAACAACCAAGGCATTTGTGACGCCGCATATTACGCCATTCTTGCTGATGATTTTTTTAGCGGAGAAACGGTATGAGAGTGAAATGGTACGGGACAGCTTCCCTATTGCTTGAGAACGGGGGGACGCGCCTTCTTTTTGATCCCTTTCTGACATTGAACGACAAGGGATACAAACCGCCGCTGGAGGAATTGGCGCCGATAATGGACATATTCCTTACGCACGGCCATTTAGACCACATCTCTAACATTCCGGAAATCTGGAAATATGGCGGCGAAAAAGCCAATATTTATTGCACAAAGACGCCGCGCAAGGTGCTCCTCTCAAAAGGGTTGAACAGCGAACACATCCGGGAAATCCAGCCCGGTGATATGCTAACTGTTGGCACGTTTGAGATTCATGTTTTGAAAGGGAAGCACGTCAAGTTTGACAAACGCTTGATTTTGAAAACNTTCCTCCAGCCGCGANTTTTCACGTACNGGAAGAATCTGAGATATNTGTTAAAAGAAAACAAGGTTTACATCGAAGCCGGGGAAACGGTGATTTNNGATATTCGCGCAAGCGGCAAACAAATCCTGCTGTTAGGGAGCATGAATCTGAACGCCGATACAGAGTACCCCCGAGGCGCGGATTTGCTCATTTTGCCGTTTCAGGGGCGATCTGACATTGCCGCTTATGCGCTTCCTTTCATTGACCGCTTAGAACCNAAGAAGGTTTTACTCGATCATTTCGACGACGCCTTCCCGCCTATTTCCTCAGCAGTCGAGACAGCGCCTTTCCTNTCGTTAATGCGGGCAAAACATCCGGATATCCCTGTACTATGCCTGCANGCAGGCNCCGGATGGGTGGTCTTGGATTGATTCGCTTGATTATCCTAATTCCCGTTAGGGATGGCTTGTAATTCAACCCATTTTACTCTACAATAGAATTACCTTTTTCAACAATGTCTAGTCGCTATACGCGCAATCACCAACAATTCTGAAAAACCGGAGTTATTATCATGCATACCAATCAATGGAGCCACAAATTGAAACCACGTCATCGGCTATATACCCTGCTCCTGTCCGGCTGTCTTTTGCTGTGCTTCAGCGCCTCCCTATATGCGTCCGTCCCCCAGGACGGCTTCGGCAATTCCTCGCTCTATGTCGCGGATAACGCGTTGGGGCCGAATATCGTCATGCGCGGCTACTCCGCGTTCCCGCCCGGTGTATCCGGTTCAAACAAATTCTCCGGCGGCGTCTTTGACGGGCAATATCTTTGGCTGATCCCCACCAGCGCAGACGTCGTGGTGCGAGTAGACCCCTATGACGGCAGCATGATAGGTTATGATCGCTGGCCGGCCGGATTTAACAGCAGCGGGCAGTACAAATTTCGCAGCGGCGTCTATGACGGCGCAGGAGGGATTTGGCTGATTCCCTTTGCGGCAGACAGCGTGATACGTCTGGATACCGCCAGCGGCGACATGCGCGCCTTCAACGCCTGGCCTAGCGCCGCCATTGCCGATACCAACGGGAAATTTATCGGCGGCGTCTGGTATGGCGGCGTCTTGTATATGGCGCCTTACTCCGCGTCCTCCGTCGTGGGCCTGGATCCCGTCACAGGAACTATGACCGCTTATACCAATTGGCCGGCGGGTTTCTATGACAGCACGGTAAAGTTTATCGGCGGCGTGTTGGACGGCGAAAACTTCTGGATGATTCCCAGCAATACCAACATGGTAGTACAAATGAATTTGTCAACCGGCGTGATGAACGGTTATGACGCTTTCCCCGACAGCATTNGCGCNTATGACACGGAGAAATTCTCCGGGGGCATACTGGACGGAAGAGGCGGACTTTGGCTGGCGCCCAATATGGCCGATCAACTTGTTCGCGTAAATACGGCTAACGGAACCATGCAAGGCTACGGCAGCTTCCCTTCACANATTTCAAGCAGCCAGCGNAATAAATTTGCCGGNGGCGCTCTGGCCGGCGGCGATATCTGGCTNGCGCCCAGCAGCGCAAATGCTCTGGTGAGAATTAATCCTGCTAACGGCGCNATGACCGGTTATACGAATTTNCCAATCGGTATCTCTCCGGAGCTGACAGCAAAGGCTGCCGGCGCCNTATTTGACGGCGACAGCCTCTGGCTTGTACCCTACAGCTTGGACTCCCTCCTGCGCATCACCACAGGATTGGAATTTACATTGGTCGCCGATACCGGAGAACGCGTCTATGCCCCCGCAAACGTGATGATACAGGCGGAAGGGAACGATATCGTTTCGTTGACCTATTTCCGGCTGCCAACCTGGGATCAAATCGCAATCACACCATACAATTTCGATGGCTGGTTTGGGGTCGCCGCCGACGGGAATTCAGGCTATTCCTCCGACATGACAATCTATGCTGACGCAAACGGGATATATTGGGTCCGCGCCACGTTTAATGACGGTACAAGCGCCATCAGAAGCATAAGAATCGATTCGATTTATACGCCATGCTTTTATATCAGCGGCGTATCCGACGGCGAGCTGCTTTACAGGGAAGCGCTGGATATCCCTCACGGGCTTCCCCTGGAGATAGACGGCAGATTAGTTACAGACCCTTCCCTGGGCTATCAGGAAGTCTCCATAACGGCAAAAACAGTCAGCGGCTATAACATCTCCGGCATTTCGCAAATCTATGTCTTGTTGAATAACGCACAATACGCAGACGCCCGATATAACACCCTTCAGTTTGCCTATACCAGGAAAGAGACTGTTACTCCTCCTGTTCCGCCTGTAACCCCCGGCCCAACGCCGCCGCCTGTCACTCCCGCTCCGCCCCCCGTCTCCGGCCCCGTGAGCCAGGTTCCGCCGGAAAGCCGCCTGCCTGATCCGCCGGTGCCCGGGAGTTCGGCCCCTATGGGAGAGCCTCCTGTTCGCGAGCTCGCCCCGCGCTTTGAAGCCGTCCCCCTTCCGGAGGATATCGTCATCGAAGCGGAGATCCCCATACAGGCGCCCGAGACCGACGCCATCGACACCGTTACCGGCAAACGGATGGTGACCTATACCCTCAGCACGATCGCGCATGAGAAAAACATGACCGCCTATTCCTACCGGATCGTCGCCCGTCCTTCAGAGGAATTGCTATTCAGCAGCGGTTTCATTCCTTCGTTAACGGATGATAAGGGAATCACCTATACTGTGCTTTATAAAACCGCTGATCATGGCGCCTATCAAGTATATGCTTCCAACATTCCTGCCACCTCGCCATTCACGCTGTATAACCCGGACGCCCTGGCTCTGACGGAAATTGTGCTGCTTTTTGATGAAGTGCCTTACGGATTCGCCAGAGATAAAGAAATCCGCTACACTTACGAAGTCCTGGAGGAAGGCTTCAGCCATTCCTACCACACCTCCCGGAATATACAAGAGTTTCAGGTCTTCCCCAACACCCCCGTTCTGGAGGGGCAGATTTCCGAACTGGAGCGGTTACTTGGCGAGATCAGCGATCCGGATCAATTGAATACGCTTAACGATACCTTAACGTTCGCTCTGGGGATCCTCTACAATCCAAACGCAACCGAAAATGAAACGGCGGAAGCCATTTCTTACATTAACGAAATGATGATCAGTGTCGATGCTGCACGCAGTCAGAATTCGGTCTCTGAAACGAATCCGTTTAAAGACATCCCCATCGCGTCTTTTTTACTGATGCTGCTTTCTATGATCGTTATGTTTCTGATGCGGATCCGAAGAAGAAAGAAAGACGCCGACCATACTGTAAATGCCGGCGCCTGAACCTGAACTGTACATCGCCCGCATGGTTGCCGAAGACTCGACCCATGCGTGTAAAGGCTTTCATCAAGAGTCTATGAAACGAATAAAGCGG
>WRNN01000123.1 GCA_009776595.1 Clostridiales bacterium | reverse complement strand
CAGCGCCCATGCCTGCGCCGGAAGCGATAACGCAGCCGCCGCCACAGCAGGCGGCAGAGGCGCCGACTCCCATGCCGCCGCCCATGCCGTCGCCCATGCCGCCGCAGGGAGCCGCGGCACAGCCGCCAACGCAGCCGACTCCGCAGCAGGGGACGCCGGTGTACGCGCAGGCTGAACCGCCGCCGCCGGCGCAGGCGATCCAGGATCAGTGGCCGCCCCAGCACCAGGCAGGAAGCATGGCAGGGCAGCAGCCCTGGCCGCCCCAGGACGCCTGGCCGAATCAGCCGCCGCCTTATGGCATGGATATCAACACAGGACAAAGGATGGTCAATATGGTCACACCAATGAATCAATTTAATATCAAAAGGCCTCAGTTCCCGGATTTTTCGGAACAGGTAAAGAAAGCCCTGGCCGACGGCGGAAATCTGTCCCTGCTCATGGGCGTCCCCCTGGAGGTGTCCATCGTGATCGGCAAAACCCGCCGAAAGATCAAAGATATCCTGGAGTTTGGCCAGGGCACGGTATTGGAACTGGAGAAACAAACGGGAGCGCCGGCGGAAATCATCGTAAACGGCCAGCTTCTGGCGTATGGAGACGTGATCGTGATCGGCGACAACTTCGGCGTCAGGATCACAGAAATTGTGGGAACAAAGGAACTGATGGATTCATTGGACGAGCAATTATGAAAGTTATGACTATAAAAAAGCAAAAGAGATTACTTTGCCAGGAGGAATTACAGGATGTATAAAATACTGGTCGTAGACGATGCGGGGTTTATGAGAATGACCATCAAAAACCATCTGACGAAAGCCGGTTATTCGGAATTTATCGAAGGGGAGGACGGCGCGAAAGCGGTGGAGCTGTATAAAACAGAGAAGCCGGACCTGGTGATCATGGATATCACTATGCCGAATATGAACGGGATCGAAGCGCTGCGCGCGATATCCTCCTCCGATCCCGGCGCGAAGGTGATCATGTGCTCCGCCATGGGGCAGGAATCCATGGTTATGGAAGCGATCACCCTGGGCGCCCTAGACTTTATCGTCAAGCCATTTAAACAGGAAAGGATCGTGCAAACGGTTTCCAAGGTCCTTCCGCTGTGAACGACGGATTAACCGCCTTTGGCTCCATGATCGGGTTTTTCCTGCTCATGATCCTGATTTTCGCAGGCGCTTACTATGCGACAAGATGGATGGGAAGGCATTACGCCACGTCCTCTTCTTCGTCTCAGGAGATGCGCGTGGTCGATAAGCTGGCGCTGAGCAGGGAACAGTATCTGATCATCGTGGAGACAGGCGGAAAGGCCTTATTGCTGGGCGTCAGCTCCCAGCGTATCGAGACCTTGGCGGAACTGGACAGCGGCACTTTTAGCGATTTGCCGCCTGTTCAGGAGAACACAGATTTTTTTAGCATGTTGAAGAACCGGATGAAGAAACCGGATTGAGAAACCGGAAAACCCGGATGAGGAGATCATAGGTTGAGGCGGACACGTTATAAAACAACGGTTTTTTTGCTCATTCTATTTCTAAGCCTTTCCCTGGTTATACCAGGCGCCGATACCCTTCAGGGAGCGTCTTTCAATATCGATTTCGGGCCGGCAGGGGAAGAAGGCGCCCTGGGGCCCTTGCAGTTACTGGCTTTCTTGTCTTTGATCACCCTCGCTCCGTCGATCCTGATCATGATGACCAGCTTTACCCGGATCATTATCGTATTCTCCTTTTTGCGCAACGCGCTCGGCGCGCAGGCGCCCCCCAGCCAGGTGATCGTCGGTGTGGCTTTGTTTCTCTCCTTTTTCATCATGTGGCCCGTGGGCACGGAGATTAACGATACCGCCGTCCAGCCCTATCTGGACGGAGAACTGTCCCAGGCGGAATGCCTGGAAAACATGTCGCAGCCAATCAAGGTATTTATGCTGAAGCAGACCAAGGCGCCGGAACTCAATCTGTTTTTGTCCCTGGCGAATGAAATGCGCTTAAGCGATGGCGTGACCATCGAGGGACTGACCGATTTGGGTATGCATATCGTGATACCTTCGTTCATTTTAAGCGAGTTGAAAAGGGCCTTCATTATCGGATTCATGTTGTTTATCCCGTTTTTAGTNATCGATGTGATTGTGGCAAGTACCTTGATGTCCATGGGCATGGTTATGCTGCCGCCCTCCATGATATCCCTGCCGTTTAAGCTGATGCTGTTTGTCGTGGTGGACGGCTGGAGCCTGATCATGGAAACGCTGGTCAAGAGCTTCAGCTGGTGAGGATGTATAGAAAGGATAGATTAATGACGCAAGGAGATGTAATTATTCTACTGAGGGGGGCGCTGTGGACAGTACTGCGGCTTGGGGCGCCCTTATTGCTGACCAGCCTGGGCGTCGGGCTGATCGTGGCCATATTTCAGGCCGCCACACAAATCCATGAGCAGACGCTGACCTTCGTGCCCAAAGTCTTGTCGATCGCCTTTCTGCTCCTTGTCCTCGGTTCGTGGATGTTGACCAATATCACGGATTATTTCCGGATGATCTGCATGCAGATCATTGCCCTGTAGCCATGAACAGCCCTCTGACGCTGAGCTGGGACTTTGCCTTTCATCAGTTGAGCGCGTATATTCTGGTCTTTTGCCGGATGACCGGCGTCGTCCTTTTTAACCCCCTGCTATCCAGAAAGAATATTCCTACGCAGTTTAGCCTGGCGCTTTGCCTGGGCCTGGCGATTGTCATCGCTCCGGGGATAGCGGAAACCATGGGGCCGGTGGAACAGGATATCTATCTGGTTGGCGCCCTTGGCGCCGAACTCCTGATCGGCTTCGTCTGGGGACTGATCTTTCAAGTCTTTTATTACCTTCTGTTTATGGCGGGAGACGCCATCGATTTAGGCCTGGGGCTTTCCATGGCAAAGGTTTTTGACCGCAATACCAATATCCAAATGTCCCTCTCGGGAAATTTGTTTAATATGATGTTTGTCCTGTATCTGTTTGCCTCCAACAGCCATTTGGCGCTGATCCGCCTGGCGGCGTCCTCGTATGCGATCATCGGGCCCGGAGGGGCGGCGATGGATATCCGTCTCAGCGGATTTATGGTAGACATGTTCCTTCAGACGATGTCTCTGGTTATCCGGCTTTGCCTGCCCTTTCTGGCGGCTACTTTCACCGTGGAGATCACCATGGGGGTATTGATGAAGCTGGTACCGCAGATCAATGTGTTTTCCATCCATTTTCAGGCGAAGGTCATCATGGGCCTGCTCCTGCTGTTTATCTTCACGATCCCGGTTGCCGGATTCGTGGATCACTACATCATCAACATGTTTCAACAAATGGAAAACGCCCTTGGTTTAATGGGCGGCAGCCCGATGTAGACAATATGAGTTAACTGGCGGAAAGGGGGGAGAAGCTTGCCCGGCGAAAAAACTGAAAAAGCAACGCCGAAACGAAGAAAGGAAGAACGCAAGAAAGGGAACGTTCTGATTAGCAGAGAGGTTACCGTTATCTTCACGCTGCTGACCATCTTCTTCGCCCTTCGGACACTGATGCCGGGCATCTACATGCGGCTCCAGGAGAGCACGATCCATTACTTTACCATGGGCGCCGAGACGGATACGGTCACACAGGCTACGCTGGCGAACTTTTTTCTGAACGCTTGCATCCTGTTTGCGCTGACCGCCTTGCCCCTGCTGCTGGTCAATATGGCTTCCGACGTATTTATCACGATGGGACAGACGCGGATGCTGTTTTCTTCGGAAGCCCTCCAGTTCAAATGGGAGAGGCTCAATCCCATCAGCGGGATCAAACGCCTGTTCTCCATGCGGAGCATCGTCGAACTGCTGAAAGCGGCGATGAAAATCACCATTCTGGGGTATATTATCTATCTGGAGCTTCGGGACGCCGTCGTGGTACTGCCCCGGCTGATGGATATGACGGCATTGGCGGTCGCCGCCTTTACGGGCGACCTGATCCTTTCCATCGTCTGGCGGGCCGGCTTCGTATTTGTCATCCTGGCAGTGGCGGACTATTTCTATCAGTGGTGGGAATATGAGCGAAAGCTGCGGATGAGTAAGCAGGAGGTCAAAGATGAGTACAAAGAAACAGAAGGCGACCCCCAGACCAGGTCCCGGCAGCGATCCAGGCAAATGGAAGCGGCCAGGCGGCGGATGATGGCCGCCGTGCCCACGGCGGATGTGGTTATCCGCAATCCCACCCATTATGCCGTCGCGCTGAAGTATGATCCGGAGACGAATCACGCGCCGGTCGTGGTGGCCAAGGGCCTGGATTATCTGGCCCTGCGAATTGTGCAGATCGCCAGGGAGCATGAAGTCTATATCATGGAGAACAAGCCCCTGGCACGCAGCTTGTTTGAGGAAGTGGACCTGGAAAGGGAGATCCCGGAAGCCTACTACCAGGCCATAGCAGAGGTCTTCGCCTTCGTCTACAACTTGAAAGAAAGAGATAAGGAAATCCTGTGAGCCAGCAAAAGGAGTCCGTTCGGACATGAAGATTTTTTTGGATAATATCGTAGCCGTATTTGTGATCGTGATCGTTACGCTTCTGATCGTACCGCTCAGTTTCTATGTGCTGGATCTGATGTTTATTCTCAATCTGTCCTTTTCCCTGGTGATCATACTCATGTCGATGTATATCAAGGAACCCCTTGAATTCTCCATCTTCCCCTCGATCCTGCTGGTCTCTACCTTGATCCGGCTGGCGCTGAACGTCTCCTCCACCCGGATGATCCTGTCCAACGGGGGATACGCGGGAGAGGTGATACGGACTTTCGGCGAATTTGTGGTCCGGGGGGACGTGATTGTCGGCATTGTNATCTTTCTGATCATCGTACTGGTGCAGTTTATCGTGATCACCAAAGGCGCGGAGCGCGTCGCGGAAGTCGCCGCCAGGTTTACGCTGGACGCCATGCCCGGCAAACAGATGGCCATCGACACCGACCTGAGCTCCGGCGTGATCGACGAAGCGGAAAGCCGCGACCGTCGAATCAAAATACAAAGGGAAGCGGATTTCTTCGGCTCCATGGACGGCGCCACCAAGTTTGTCAAGGGAGACGCCATCATCTCCATTGTGATCATTTTCATCAATCTGATCGGCGGTTTCATCGTCGGCGCGGTAAATAACGAGGGGACCATGCAGCAGGTGATGAACATNTACTCCATCGCCACCGTGGGCGACGGCCTCATGTCCCAGATACCGGCCCTCCTGATCTCCGTGGCTACCGGCATGGTGGTCACCCGCTCGGCTTCGGAAGCGGATCTGAACGCGGACGTGCTCAGACAATTTCGCGGACAGCCGGTAACCATGATCATTACCGGCCTTTCCCTGCTCTTTCTGACCTTCATCGGATTTCCGCCGATTCAGGTGTGCATAACCTCCGCCTTCTTTGTCGGCCTGGGCTACTTTCTGCTCAGGCAGCAGCGGGCCTTTGTACCGGCCAGGGCCGAGGGACCCCCGGTCCTGGAAGAAGTCACCAGCGAAGTATCTTTCTATAAGAATCTGGACAATGTCTATAACCTGCTGA
>WRNN01000122.1 GCA_009776595.1 Clostridiales bacterium | reverse complement strand
CGCGACATGGTCGCGTCCGGGTCGAAACGCTCCGCCGTCCTGCCGCCGATGATCCCCCGGGAAGCCAGCGCCTCTATCGCCGCCTGGCTTCGGTGGCCTTTCACGTCGTCAAAGGTCTTTCCCGGAGAGCGGATCTCTGTTTTCTGCACATCCGCGTGCCTGGCCGGCAGTCCGGCGGATACCGCCGCTTCAAGGGAAGCCCGCCTGCGCGTATCCTTCATATTATATAAACTGTTTTTTCCTTCGGCTGCGCGCCAGGCTGCCGCGAGGCAGTACAGCGCCTGCTCCGAAGCCATCTGGTTCTCTCCGGCGCCGCCCGTCGTATGCCGGAAACTGCCGTCCGCGTTTTGGTAGGACAGGACATTATCCAGTACGCTTTTTCCGTTCTTTACAAAACGCGCGTCGTCAACGGAAATGCCCAGTTCACACAGCGCGACAAGTACCTGCACTACGGTTTCCGAGTTCGGATCCCCCCATCCCGAATACCCGCCGTCGTCTTCCTGGAGCCTGGACAGGTATGCCAGCGCTTTGCTCGTCGCCGCCCTGACTTCCGGCTTGTCCTGATACTTCGCCAGCGCCTGCAGGACCATCGCGCAGACGTCGGGATCGCTTTTCTGCCCGGGATTGATTTCGCCGGNGTTGCCCGCCGTAAGGCTCCAGCCGCCATCCTCGAGCTGACGCCGCAGAATCTCTTCGATATACTGGTCGCGGCTGGCTTGNGTNTTTGCCTCCGGATTCACCGGCACGGGATAGTCCCTGCTGTCAAGGGCAAGCAGCGCCCATAGCGGGCCGTTGATCCCCTGCCAGATGGTCCGTTCAAAATCACCGAGAGGCAAAGTCAGGTCATAGCCGCCTACGTCCCGGGGGTCATAGCCTGCCGCCGTCAGTCCCAGAATGACCCGGCTGTATTCCGAATATTTCCTGTCATGCAGGACGCCTTTGTTCTCTTTCACAAGCTTCTCAACGGCCTTGTAATAGCCGGCATAATAGGAATCCGGCAGGGCGGCGGCGCTTCGCGCCAGCCCGATCACGGCCCAATCCCCGCCGACAGAGCCGACGCCCGGGTTTTCGACCACCCGCTGCATATACGCAGCCGCCCTTGCGATCGCGTTATCGAGCGCAGCCTTATCCGCGGCAAGAGCAGGCCCAAAATGTGGCGGCGCGACAGGGAGAAGCAAAATGGCCAGGAGCAGTAATGAAATTATCTTTCTCATGATCGGTTCAGCCTTTCCTACATATCCCAAAACATTCCTAATGGGGCGCACAAAAAAAACCATAACGCCTCAATCAGGTCGTCATGGCCGTATTTCCATTGACGCATACGGGCATACTGCACCCGTATGTATGATGCTATCCGCAGGTCTTCTGACTTACGCGCCTCAAAAGAGTTCCCTACCGACAATCTCCTGCCCGGTCCTCGTCGTCGGCAGCTCCCGGCGTTCAGGCTGCGCCTTCTCAGGGTTTCCCCCAATGGCTTGCTATCGCAATGCGCCTGTCCTAACGCGATTACAGCAGCGGTATCGTTCCCTTGCACCGGCGTCCAAACTGGGGCTGCGGCGCGCGGGAATCCTGTTCAGGATTTTCACCTGATTCCCTTTTTCAGCCCCGGCGCTTGCGTTTGCCATGCTGTCGGGGCCTCGGATGAATTCGACTATGAAGTTGCAGGGAAATGATAACAAACGAAGCCTTGATTGTCAAGGGACTGAGCTTGTATAATGGTAAATAATCCGGCCCGGCAGATGGTGTGCGACATGTTTGCCCGGGCTGCGGCAGGAACAGGAAAGGGGAGCGAAAAAGCTTTGGGAACCATCACAATAGAAGCCTGCAGAAATGCGGAAGTAAAGTCGATCCAAGTCCCTGAAGGGCAAAGCCTGCTCAAGTCCCTTCGCGATATGGGCTTTTCCATCAAGGCGTTATGCGGGGAAAGGGGGATTTGCGGCAGTTGCAGAGTCAGGATATCCCGCGGGGAACTGCCTGCCGGAGAATCCGATATTTCTGTTTTTTCCCCGGAGGATCTGGCTGCCGGATGGCGACTGGCCTGTACGGCGCGCCCGGCAAGCGATATCGATGTGGAAATCCCCGTTTCCGACGAGGATGACTTTGCCGGCGTCATTGCATTTCAACAAGCCGGCTATAGTAAAGAAGCCCTGACTGTCGAAGAAATGCAGCTTGCAAAAAGCAAATACAGTCTCAGCTCCCGGCTTATCCCGGAAGAAAAGCCGGCGCTGGCGCTGCTTCAGGCGGCGGGAAGTATCGCGGCGGAGACCGGCAGGACGATGTATGTAACCCGCTATGACGGAAGGACGGTACACATCAGCAATACCCGGGAGCACCTGTACGCCGTCGGTATTGATATCGGCACCACTACGATAGGCTTTGCCCTCGTCGACCTGCAAACGGCGACGATCGCCGGGCGGCTTTCGGTCGTGAACCGGCAGCGGGAGTATGGCGCCGACGTGGTAACCCGGATCGTCAAAGCCAGGGAGGGCGCGCTCTCCCTGCTCAGCGGGACCGTTCGGACCCAGCTGGCGGAGGGTATAAGCCGTCTGTGCGACGAGTATGGCGTCCCGCCCGGAAACCTGGTCAAGGTCGCCATTGCCGGCAATACGACGATGCTGCATCTGCTTCTGGAATTAAACTGCAGCATGTTGGGAAGCTTTCCCTTTACGCCTGTTACACTGGATTATCTATCCTTCCCCTATCGCGAACTCTTCAGCGGCGCCTTCTCCTGTAATGTGGATATCCTGCCCGGTGTTTCCGCCTATGTGGGTGCCGATATAACGGCGGGCTTACTCTATCTGATGATGCACCGCAGCGCCAGCCCCGCCATCCTGCTTGACATCGGCACAAACGGGGAAATGGCCCTGGCGAAAGACGGCGGCATCCTCTGTACTTCCACGGCGGCAGGTCCCGCCCTCGAAGGCGTAAACATCCTATGCGGCACAGGCAGCGTCCCCGGCGCCATATCCTCCGTATGCTACGACGAATCCGGTTTCAGCGTATCCACCATCGGCGGGCAAGCGCCGGTGGGCATCTGCGGTTCCGGCGTAATCGACTGCGTCTATCAGTGCCTCCTCCATGGGATCATCGACGAAACCGGGCGTTTTCAGAAGGAATGGGCCGCGTCAGGCGCTATGATCGCAAAAAGCAGCCGGGGTGAGGATATTTGTTTCTGCCAAAAGGACATCCGCGAAGTGCAGCTGGCAAAGAGCGCCATCCGCTCCGGCCTTGAGCTGCTGCTCCGGCACGCGGGTATCCGCTACAACGACGTCGGCACGCTGTATATCGCCGGCGGTTTCGGCTACAACATCGATTTTACCAGCGGCGTCGGGATCGGTCTGGTTCCGGAGGAACTGAAAGACAAAATCAAACTGGCCGGCAACAGTTCCCTGGGCGGCGTGGTCAGCTACCTGCTTAACCCCGAGCAAACAGAGACCATGCGCGAAATCGTCCGGCTGTCTTCTGAGTTCAGCCTATCGGAGGACGAATCCTTTCAGGATCTGTTTATTGAGCATATGTCCTTCCCCTCGATTTAAACGAATCTTCAGCCCGGCAATGGTTATGCGCCGGTATCGGCAGGCGCTTTCGTCCCGATCAAGCCTTTACGATAGGCCTGAAGATACCGCCGGCAAAGGCGATCTTTGCCCAAAAGGGCCTCGGTGGCGTACAGGACGGCGCGCATATCCGCTGAAGTGGGATCCATGATCGCGCTGTCCATACCGGCGGCAAGCGCCAGGCAAAAGAACTGCTGATTGATTGCCTTGCGGCAGGGCAGGCCGTAGGAGATATTGCTGAGGCCGGAGGTGATATGCACCGAGGGAAAGCGTTCCCTGACAAGGCGCGCCGTCTCCGTGAAGCTCGGAAGCGAATCGCCCACCGCGCTGAGCGCGGTTACGGTGGGATCGATAAACAAACGCTCCTCTTCTATTCCCAGGCGCTTCGCTTTCCCGATGATCGTTTCGGCGATGGCCAGCTTTACTGCGGGATCGGTAGAGACGCCCCTGTCGTCGCAGGTTAGGGCGATGATTTTCCATTCCGAATCTGCAATTTCCGGCATAAGCTGATCGCTCTTGCCGCGTTCTTCCGACACCGAGTTGATCAGGCCGGGCTTTTTGATAAGAGGCAGCATCGCGCGTATCATATCGCAGTCCGTACTGTCGATACAAAGCGGCGTATCCACTGTGTCCTGGACGACGCCGACCAGCCAAGCCAGGGCCTCCCTTTCCTGATCCGGCGCAGTGCCGGCGGCAATATCCAGGTAGTCCGCGCCGCATTCCGTTTGCTTCAGCGCAAGCCGGCGGATATGCGCTTCGTCGCGCTCCCTGATTGCCTTCGCTACCGATGCTATGCTTCCGTTTATCTTTTCTCCGATAATAATCATTGCTATCCCGCCTCCCGAAGCTATACACTTACATTGTAGAGGGATGCCGCCGCCAATGCAATGCATTTTCGACGTTTATCCCATTTTACGATTGCTTTTGATGCCGTGAGTGGTATACTATTAATGATTTTTGTCGAAGGAGAAGAAAACATGTTTAAGACTGTTGATGAAATACTGGTCTATATCAAGAAACACGGTATTCAACTGATCGACTTTAAAGAAATCGACTTAGCCGGGAGATGGCGCCACCTTACGATTCCGGCGGAACGTTTCGGCCCGGCTGTGATGGAAAACGGCATTGGCTTTGACGGCTCCAGTTACGGTTTCCTGACAGTGGAAAAATCGGACATGGTATTTATCCCGGATATTACTTCCGCCTTTGTTGATCCGGTGGTTGAACTGCCTACCATTTCGATGATCGGGGATATCTACAGGGTCACCGACGAATTCCGGCGATATGAAAGCGATCCGAGATATATAGCGGAAAAAGCGGAGAAATTCCTGAAGGATACAGGCATTTCCGACCGCTGCCTTTTCGGGCCCGAATTTGAGTTCTACGTATTGGACAATGTGGAGTTTCGCAGCGACATCAACCATATCGAAGTCCATCTGGATTCGGCCCAGTCGGCATGGAACTCGATCCATAGCCCTTATGACGGGCCGGATAGGAACAAAGGTTATAAAGTCATGCCGCACAAAGGCTATCACGCGGACCAGCCCTTTGATATCAGCTTTCCGCTGCGCAATCGCATCGTTCGAACCCTGGAGGATAACGGTGTACCCGTGAAATATCACCATGCGGAAAACGGGGGCCCCGGACAGGTTGAAATCGAAGTGGAATTCAGCACACTCAAGGATATGGCGGATAAGACGCAAAAATTGAAGTATTTCCTGAAGAATATCGCGATCCAAAACGGGAAGACCGTCACGTTTATGCCAAAGCCCTTTTTCGGGGAAAGCGGCAGCGGTATGCATGTCCATCTGCAAATGTTTAATGATGGCAAACCGCTCTTCTACGACGAGAAGGGATACGGCAGCTTAAGCCAGACGGCCTTGTACGCGATTGCCGGCATCCTTGATCACGCCGCGGCGCTGGCGGCTGTCACCTGTCCGTCGACCAACTCCTACAAGAGGCTGGTCCCCGGCTATGAGGCGCCTGTCACCAT
>WRNN01000121.1 GCA_009776595.1 Clostridiales bacterium | reverse complement strand
GCGTCGGGTACATGTTGGACCGCCCTGTTTACCGTATCCGCCCATCCTTCCGCCGTGGCTGCCGGCGTATATATACTAGACTCGTCCTGGAAGCCGCCGTCAACTTGCGGGTCACCCACCGCGATAAAGCGGAAATCGCCTGCTCCCCCTGTTTTGAAGCTGTACACTTCGCTGTAGCGCAGGCCGTCGTTGGAAACGCGATACACATACTCTGTGTCCGGCGCCAATCCTGAGACTTCTACTGTGTGCCACATTTTCCCATCAGAGGCATTTCCTGTCTCTCCGGAAACGCTCAGATAAACCGCAGGAAATAGTCCGCCGTTCATCGCGTCTTTTCTTGCGATCCGCACATAGGAAACCGCTTGATCCTCCCTGTCGCTATACCAGCTGAAGCCCAGGTCCCGTTCCGTCAGACCGGGGCTGAGGCTCAGGCATTCACCGGGAAAGCTCTCTGTCTCTACAGCGTCTATGGCTGCCATGGCTTCCCACAGATCGACCCTTGCGGCGTATTCCTGCGCTTTGGTCGCGTAGGCGTTATCCAGAATGCTTCGCGCCGCTTGCAGCGCCGTTTGGAAATCCGCCCAAAGTCCGTCAGGATATCCCTTATTTTCCAGAGATTCCGCTGTGTCTATCAAAGCCCGCAGCTCTGATTTATCCATGGCGAGGTCTTCCAATTCTTCTATCGCCGCAGCCAGAAGGTTGCGGGCGTCGTCGATTTGCTGCTGATCCGCTTCTTCGGAAGCCATCACAGCTTCCGCCGCCGCAAGGACATCCCGGAAATAGCCCCATAAATCCTGAGGATAACCCGTATTCTCCATGGTCCTTGCTTTGTTGACCAGTATCTGCAATTCCGCTATGTCCACAGCGGGCGGCGCCGCATGGTTGATGCCGCTGACATTGCGTATCACAGGCTGTCCGTCGCGGTAGAGATCAAAGTAGAAGGGCATGCCGCCGACGCTGCGATCGATGGCCTCCATATGGTCCGCAGCCATTCCCGTTTCGTACACCAGGGTATACTGCCCGGACCGGATAGCGGCATAGCTTTCGATCACCTGCTCGCCCGCCGCGTTGGTGAAGGAGAAGTAATCCTTATCATTCAACGGATTGACCGCAGCCTGCAGCAGGCTGGCTGCGCTTGTGCCCGCAAACCAAACTGTATCGCCGCTTTCCATGACAAAATGACCGCGAATCCTATCGCCCTTGCCGTCCGGGCCTGTCAGGATGTTCGCCCGGTCATAACCCGTCTCCGCAATGTAGAATGCATACGCATCCGGGTTGTTCTTCGCCTGCGCGCTGCTCAATCGGCTGTCAGACAAGACGAGCCGGAAAGTGGAACTGCCGGACAGAGGTAAGTTCGGGTAGCTGATTTGGAGCTGACCGAAATACGGACGCAGCGCCTGGCTTGTATCTGTCCCGTCTGCAGGGTACATACCTGACGGAACCGTAAGCGCCTGGTAGCTTTCCGCAAAGCTCAGATACCAGGGTATCTCGACGCCTGCGGCGCCGGGCGCCGGTTGCAGGGGATCGGCATTCCAGAAATCCTCAATCGGATAGGTATATCTTGGCGCATCCAGGGTACCGGTTTCATACAAACCGCTCAGCTCGCCCTGCCCGCCAATGGTCACGCCTTCCCCTATCGTCACGGTAAAATTGTCCAGGCTGACGGTCTGGAGATAGTATGCGGGGTTCCGGTAAATCTCAGGACCGATTCCCGCGTCCGCGAATACATCCCAAAGGGAGATGCCCCTCAGTGTATATAAACGCTTTGATGGGAAGGTATTCATCATGGTAATTTGGAACAGATCGCCTTTTTCTTTGTCTGCGGCGAATTTCTCTTTCAATTCCGACTCGGTATAAACTTTCTCGGATGCCGTCGGAACCACAGGGCCGGTAAGGACAATCCTTTTCTCCGTGCCGCTGGAATCGTCGATGACCAGCGTATAGGCATCCTCCTGGTCACCGGGCGTTACGGGCGCCGACAATTCCACTTCCGCCCAGGCTATACCGCCTGAACTGCCCACGTAGAGGGCGTCGTCCCGGAATCCCAGATAGTAGATATTGTCCATAGGCGTACCGGCCGGCCAGGCGCCGCTTGCGGTATCGTAGACCCGATTGACATTGCCCGGCTCGGGGCAATGGAACAGACCTGCGCCGGAAGTCCCGAACCATAAGCCGCCCTNAGCGTCTACCGTCACAACGCGGATCTCAGGCGCCAAAACGGGGTCGTTCAGCGCCTCTTCACCCAGAAGCTCTTTCCCTGTATAGGAAGTAATCCGGTGATCCCGGTTTACGTAATCTACGCGGCCGCCCACACTGGGCAGGCCGATATTGGCGCCGGCGGCCCGGACGATCCAGGCGCCGCCCTTGTCGTCCGCAGCGATGCCCCGCACCCAGAAGTCGGCAAACATATAGGGCTCCGTATTGGTCCCGTCAAATATTTTCGCAAAAACCGTCCCGTCCGCAGCGACATGAGCGTAGCCGCCGCTATAGGTGTCGACGGAACCCAGACCGGGTATTTCCACAGAGCCTGCGGTATCCGGATAGCAGCCGACCCACACGCCGCCTTCGCCATCGGATACAATAGTGTTGACAGATTCGGCGGGCAGGCCTTCCGCCTTGGTCCAGGTTCGCCAGGTGACGCCATCGTACTTCGTCAGGCCGCCGAAGGATCCGAACCAGACATTACCGGCTTCGTCGATCTCTATCGCTTGCACATAATTGTCCGGAATGGTTCCCGGCGCCGACTGTGTGTCGTACCAGACGACCCCGCCGTCCTTCAGATAGCCTGCGCCCCGGTTATTGCCGGGCTCCGTATAGCTGGCGTTTTGGCTGAACCACAAGCCGCCTTCGCTGTCCATAGCCGCAGCTGAGGCAAAATTCGTCAGCAGCCGGACTGGGGAAGTCTCCGCTGTATTGTATACCGTAAAGGCATCCGCGCCTTCCGGCAGATACGCTATGCCTCCGCCGTAAGTGCCAACCCACATGCCGCCCGCGGGATCAAAGCTGACAGAGCGCACGCCCGCTTCAGGGAAGTTTCCCTTCCCGCCCGGATAGGAAGTGAAGAGATAATCTTCGACCGTGACGCCAATGACGTTGGTCAAGCGGTTGCGCCAGTTGGAGCCATCATTGAAATTGCGGTAAATCCGAACTGTGGCTGTCACAGGCGGCGATTGCCGGTCGTCGTCACTTACCGCGCCCAGGTTATCCTGGTCCGGCCCGGCGTCATAGGCTACAAAGTACTGCCTGTCCCGGATTTCGGACATGGGGATTTCCCGATAGTCCGCCTGGCTGGTTTCGTAGGCGTCCGAAGTGTTGACGGTCACTGTGGCTGTATCGCTGACGCCATTTGCTTTCAACAGGTCATAGAGATACGCGCCTTTCACCGTATCCGTAACCAATGTACCGCCGGAAGTATAGGAATAGCTTTCCATCTTCTGGCCGATCCCGTCCGGAAGGTTCTTGATCATCCGGATATCGTATTCCGCCGTACCGCCGGGCAAGCCGTATATAGAGAAATCTTTCCCCGTGCCGGGATCCGTATTGCCTCCTGCGGCGCCTACCACGATACGGTTCAGATATCTGACACACCAGCCCGTATTGTCGTTGACGATCAGGCGGAGGGGTCCCCCGGCATTGCCGATATTCGCGTCATAGCCCGGCGCGTTTGCGTCCGGCACAAGAGGCAGGCCACTGTCCTGCGACGGACCTTGCCCAAAAGCGACCAGGATCGGTTTGCCGTTGACGCCATTCTTTAAGTCGGTACCGGAGAAGGATATGGGAAAGTTATCGATCGAGTTTGCAGTGAAGGCGGAAGTGTCCAGATTCTCCGCGAAGCCGATGCCCTGCAGCAGTTTGTACAGATCTATGCCTTGCACATAGACTGTGCCGCCCATCTGGTAAGCGTCAAAGAGGAAGATATTCTCCATCGCTTCCAGTTCGGCTATGGTAAACGTTTTGTTATACGCCAGGTTTTGCCCGGAGATTTCCAGCGTGAAACCGGCATAATCCTGAAACACACCAAAGTTGTGCTTCCAGGCGTTCACGTCTGCCGCGCTGACCTGGATTTCAGAGACATTGGCGATACAATCCGCAGCAGTTCCCCCGTCGATGATCAATCGCAGGGGGCCGCCCGTAACTGCCGTCAAAGGTCCGGCGTCGGAGATATCCTCCGCGCCGGCCATCCCATAGGCGAGGATGACCTTTTTCTCTCCTGAACTCAGATCGGCGACAGAAAGATCGATCTCCCCGCTTTCCCCGATCACGCGCAGGCTATCCATCAAGGCGCTGGCGCCAATGGCCTTATCGCTGAGCAGGCGAAGTAAATCCAGTCCGCGATACGTATGGTTTTGACCATCGATCGTATAGACGCCGGTCACCATATATTTCTGCATCGTCTCCAAAACGCCGGCTTTGATGTTTACGCCATTTTCAAGTGCGACCGCCCCGCTGAAGCGGATCGTCTGATTCGCGTAGTCTTCATACGCCGCCCCCGCGTGCGCGAAAGCGTCCGGTTCGAGATGGACCACGATCCGGGTAAGGTTTTCCACAGAAGTCTTTGCGCCATCGGAAACATCCAGTATGCCTGCGTCTGCTTCCACTTCGGTTTGGGCGCGCACAAACTGCAGGGGCCCGCCGTTGTTCTTAATATCCTTGGCTGTCACCGGGTCCGTACTGATATAGCCCGGCGTCGTACCGCCCCCTTCTACCAAAGGATAGCCGTTTTTAGCGAAGGCGACCATCATGCCAAGATTGCCTGTGTCGCGCAGGGAGTTGTATCCCTTTTGTCCGAGGTCGGCAAGGCTGTAGACGGCAGAGGGCGCCTCGCTGTCGCCGCTGTACAGTTCCATCGTACCCAGGGAGCCTTGCATGCCGATATGCTCGGTAAGCAGGTATTCCAGATTGATTCCTTCAAACAGGTCTTCTATGTCGCCGAAACCGGTTACTTTGTGGAAATAATAGCCTTTTTCCTGGCGGTTTTCCGTATCTCTGTCCCGCTTGCTTACACCGGCGCCATAGAGAATGCTTTCCAGTTCGGCCAGCGTGAAGTGATGGGTCTGCGTACTGCCGGCGCTGAGGATCTCCACAGCCAGGGCCGGCTGATCCTTCATCGCCTGATAGGCTTCGTCCGGATTCTCTAAATGGGTGGAGTAACGTACCGGGTTCCCCGCATAAACTTCCTGCACACGCTGTAACTGTTGAGAACCGTTGTTAAAAAAGTAAGCGTAATTCTCCAGCGCATCGGGATTCGTACGGTTCAAGCCATTCGTCTTACCATAGATCACCCGCATAGGACCGCCATCGTTGCCCAGGCCGCTCTTGAATCCGGACATGGAAGCGTCGCGTACATAGGGGTAACCGTTTACGCCGTAAGCAAGCAAGACAGGATAACCTTTTTTAACCGGATAACCGTTGTCGTCCGTCGTCCAGTCTTCGCCCTGATTGTCCGGCTGGTATTCCTCTGTCGCCAGTTGCTCTCTGGCCGGCCGGTCCGTGCCAATATCAAGGGGCGATTTTTCATAGAAATAGAAGAGATCCGGATCAGCAAGCTGCTTGAGCGA
>WRNN01000120.1 GCA_009776595.1 Clostridiales bacterium | reverse complement strand
CGCCCCTTCGTCGCTTTCATTTACACGGGGATAAGAATACTGCGGCGTCAAAAGCTGCTCCCGGGTAAGGCTGATCTCGTAGCCGTCTTCTCCCCTGAAGGTAACCGTCCGGGCAAGGTCATACAAGCCGGACAGCTCCAGTATCGAGGCTACGGTGTAGCCGTCTGCGGCGTAGAAGCGCGCCGCAGGCCAGTTATTGATCGTGGAGTAACTATTCCCGAAGGACCGTGGATAGTCCGGCGACGGGGAATCCAGCTTCTGCAAAGCATCCGCCAGCTCCGGTTCCGTAAAGCGGAACGCCTCCTCCCCGGATGGGCCGGTTACCCGGATTTCCCAGGCGGCAGACTCCTCAGACGGCGTTGCCTGCTCCACCCTGTAGCTGAATGTGGCGACAGGGCTTTTGTCTTTGCCGTAGCCCGCCGCAAAGGCCTTTACCGTCACGCTTTCCGTCAGCGTGAGAGGCAGTATCAGTTCTGGTTGAAAATAGCTGGCGGAGGGGTTATAGACCGGGCTGAAGCAGTCAGGCTCGCTCCCGTCCAAAGTGTAGTAGATCCGGATGTTGTCCATCCTGTCATGCAGCAGTTCCAGTTCCGTCCCCGCCGGCACGGTGCTCCCGTCGGGGATGCTCGCGCCGGGCGCTTCCCATACGCCGGGAGACGCGGTAGACACCTCTATCCGGCACAGGTCTTTCACGAAACAGGCTGTNTTCACATCCCAGGGACCCGCTTGCCCGAAGAAAGGACGGATGTTTTCTTCTTCGACCCTGCCCGGATCGCCCCAGGCCCACGCGAGGATGGGTTCCGCAGCGGCAGGCAGGCCGCTTCCGCCTACGCTGTGATCAGCGAAGGTATAGCGGTCGTCGCCGAAGAGTTGGTCAAAGGTGACAGTAGCTTTGTAGCCGTCTGCCGACACAAAACTAAAACAGGCAGCCTCATTTAAAAGTTCCGCAAGGCGCAGGAACCGGGTCAGGCTTATCCCCTGCGCCTCGATGTAGCCGAACGCGGGCCAGTTGTTAGTTGTAGAGTAAACGACTTGCAGGTAAGCTTCCCGCAGCGCCTGCAGTTGACTGCGTGTCCAGGCAGTCTCTTTCCGCACCCCGTCGCCTGTGACGGTGAGGACGACAGGCTCCTCCGCACTGCCGTTTTGCGCGAAGGCTCTCGCCTGGCTTGCGTTTTCCGTCTGCTCAGCGCTTTCCGTCAGTTCAGTGCTTTCCGAAGAAATGCCGCCCTGCCGGCCTGCCCCCTGCCCGCAGGCGCTGATCAGCAACAGCAGGAGGACGAGCAGCGCGCTCCCTCCAAGCAACTTGTTTTTTGTTGATATTGATGGGACTCTGCCCCATAGATCGAATCTTTGCTTAGCTATCTTCGCTCATCCCTTCAAGGAATCGTTGGAAGATCGCCGCCGCTTCCGCGCGGGTAGCCGTATCCTTCGGCGCGAGAGTATTCAACGTGCGTCCATTGATCAGGCCCTGCCCGTTTGCCCAACGCATGGCGTCCATCGCCCAGGCGGATACCTCGCCCGCATCCGTGTAGTTTGCCGGTATGGAGTAAACCGCCGGCTGATAGCCGCTGTCAACCGTATCGATGTGAAGGTAATCCGCATAATTGCGAAGGATAGCGGCAAATTGCTCCCTTGTGATGCTGTCGTCGGGTCCGAACCTGCCGTCGCCGTATCCGGCGACGATGCCCTTGGCTGCCGCCCAGTTCACCGCGTCAGCGTACCAGCGGTCGGCCGCTACGTCCTTGAAGGAGCCGGGGTAGCCGGTATCCCCGCCTGCCAGGCGGTGGAGGATACTGACCGCCATACCCCTTGTCAGCGATGCGTTGGGGCTGAACAACATCGGTTCCGCACTCGTGCCGGTCATCAGGTTGCGGGTATATGCGTAAAGTACGACGTCATAGTACCAGGCGCCTTCCGCCACGTCCTCGAAGGGGTTTGCCGCGAGAGCGGCGGCAGCCTTCTCCTCGTCATAGTCAATCATATAGTAGGCAAGGCGATTCCACATAAACTGGATATAGCTTTGTATCCGGTTATACTCGCATTCCACTTCCGACAGCTCCCCCTCCGTGGAAAGATACCAGACTCTTATGCCATAGCCGCTCCGGCCGGGAGGCAGAGTATAGGGGATCCTCGTCATCACACGGCCCGCGCCAAAGGAGGTAATCGGTTTCCCGTTACGCAAAACCTCGATTTGATATAAAAGCCTGCCCTCAACGACCTCCTGCAGTTCTTTGCTAAGCGTGGAAACATCTACTATACGGATCACCAGTTCAAAGCTGTCTCCTTCACCCTGTGCATACATGGACTGCAATGCCGCCAAATCGAAGCTGTTCGAGCCAAGGCCGCTACTGATCGTCAGGATGCTTAGCCCCTTGTCAATCATTGTTTTAACCGATTCCGCAGGCAGGGTCGCCGCGACCGATGTGGTGTAGTCCGCGGTATTGATCTCTAATGCAAGGACGCCGTTTGCTTCCCCGGAGACCGCTTCTTCGATCCTCTCCCGAAGGTCGTCTACCGTGAAGGATACGGCGGCGGAACCTGCTTCCGCCAAAGGCACGGCGTTGGCGTTCAGGATAACCGTACCGGGCGCGGACAGGGAGCCAAAGCCGCCCGTTCCGCCCGTTCCGCCTGTTTCGTCCGGGTTCCCGCCCGCGGCGGATTCGGAGACGACATAGTGGAATTCCATGATCTCCCCGTCGCTCCTGCCAATGCCAATGATTCGCGCGGATACGGTCAATGCGTCTATACCGGCCGGCGTTTCTATAGGCGGATTCTCGCTTATGCCTTTTTGGCTGAACCAGCGATCGGCCGTTTCATTGTACATCGTACTGTATATCGTAGGTTCGCTGCCGTCCAGCGTATAGTAGATTTTCGCGTCTCCTGAACCGGGCGGTAAGATGAGGCGAATCGGATCCCCCGCTTTGACTGTCGAGCCGGATACGGGATCCGCTATGACGCTTCCCCACTGATCGGCATAAGCGCCGATGACGATTCGTTCGAGCCTGTCAACATAAGCCTGTCTGATCTGCTCCCGGGCCGTCCTTTGTCCGAAGTATAAAGACCAGCCATTATCTCCTTGGCTGATGACAGGCGGAACCGCTGCACCGCGATTGCCGTTACTGTCGAAGTAATACCGCGGGGCAGTAAGATCGCTCATCTTCAGTGTGGTGTAAAACCCGTCTGTCGCATAGAAGCGGATCTCCTGCTCATCAGAGGGATTCACCCCCGCCATCGCAAACAGGCTCATAAGGGGGATTCCGGTGACGCCATAAAATTCGCTGTAGGCAGGCCAGGTATTGACTGCGGAGTAGGGATTCGTAACCTGCGCCATCCTGTCTAAATCGGACTGTGTAAACTCTTTCTTTGGCGTATCCCCGTCATATACAGTAAGGATTACGGGCCCCGGCTGCGGGTCTTCAGGCTCGCCAGTCCCCGAAGAGTAGACCGGCACCGTTACGGAAACCGCCGCGCCGGCAAAAAAGCTAGCGTTCCCCTTATAGCGAACATAGTATACGCCCGGCGCCAACTCTGTATACCCATCGCCGCAGCTCTGCCAGACTTGTCCGTCCATACTATATTCCATGCCATCGCTTGTGCCAATTATTCGGCCTTTCGCTCCCTCGCTCGCCGGTCTTTGACCGGATAAGCCCGCCGGCGCGTTCTGCGGCTGCTTATCCAATGTCTGTATCACCGTGTAGGTATCGATGGCTTCGTCGCTGTCCGTCCTGTAGGTACGGAAGCTTACCCGATCTTCTCTGACATCCACAACGGTATAGTTCGGCACATAGGTCTGGATGGCGACGTTGGTGTACCATTCCCCGTCCGCGACAGGATAGTACTTCCCGCCGGAAGCCGTGTTGAGGCCGAAGTAGACTGTACCTTCGGGATCGGCGACCGTATCCTTGGTATAATCGACAGACTCCACTTTTTCGTGGTTATAAATAAAGTAACTTCTGGAGTAGAGATGATCGTGACCGGCAAGTACAAAGTCCACATGGTATTTGTCCGCCAGATCCTCGATCGCGGCGGCAAAGGCCCTTACATCCGCTTCGTTGCGATGGGCTCCCGGAGACGCCGTAGACTTGTGGTGGATGATAAACAGCCAGTCCGTATCGGAACGCGCTTCTGCGGCAGCCTCCAATGTCGCGTCAAAACGGGTAATGTATTCGCCTATCGTCGATGCATCAGCCCTGCCGGATGTGTCCAGGACGACAAAAAACGCGTTGCCGTATTTGAACCAATAGTTGCCGGAGGCTTTGTTACCGGGCGTACAGAAATGCCAATCCAGGTTTTCCCCGCTGTCGTGGTTGCCGGCTGTCAGCGCCAGCGGCAGGCTGCGCAGTGCAGAAGGCGCAAAGAAATCCGTCCACAGCACTTCGTTGCTTCCGGCCTCCACCTGGTCGCCTACACTGGCAATGAGCCGGGCGTCGGGTACATGTTGGACCGCCCTGTTTACCGTATCCGCCCAACCTTCCGCCGTGGTCACCGGCGTATAGAAGCTGAATTCATCCTGGAAACCGCCGTCGACTTGCGGATCCCCTACTGCGATGAAGCGGAAATCGCCTGCTCCCCCTGTTTTGAAGCTGTACACTTCGCTGTAGCGCAGGCCGTCGTTAGAGACGCGATACACATACTCTGTGTCCGGCGCCAATCCTGAGACTTCTGCTGTATGCCATATTTTTCCAGTTGAGGCGTTCCCTGTTTCTCCGGATACGCTCAGGTAAACGTCAGGAAATACCCCGCCGTTCATGGCGTCTTTCCTGGCGATCCTTACATAGGAAGCAGCTTGCTCCTCCCAGTCGCTGTACCAGCTGAAGCCCAGATCCCGTTCCGTCATACCGGGGTTGAGGCTCAAGCATTCGCCATGAAAGCCCCCGGTCTCCACAGCGTCTATGGCTGCCATGGCTTCCCACAGATCAACTCTGGCGGCGTATTCCTGCGCTTTGGTCGCGTAAGCGTTGTCCAGAATGCTTCGCGCCGCTTGCAGCGCCGTTTGGAAGTCCGCCCATAAGCCGGCGGGATAGCCCTTGTTTTCCAGGGATTCCGCTGCGTCGATCAAAGCTTGCAGCTCTGATTTATCGATGGCGAGGTCTTCCATCGCTTCTATCGCCGCAGCCAGAAGGTTGCGGGCGTCGTCGATTTGCGGCTGATCCGCTTCTTCGGCAGCCAGCACGGTTTCTGCTGTCGAAAGGACGCTCCGGAAATACTCCCATACATCCTGAGGATAACCCGTATTCTCCATGGCCCTTGCTTTGATGACCAGTATCTGCAGTTCCGCTTTGTCTACAGCGGGCGGCGCCGCATGGTTTATCCCGCTGACATTGGATATCACAGGCTGCCCGTCGCGGTAGAGATCAAAGTAGAAGGATGCGCCGCCGACGCTACGATCGATGGCCTCCATATGGTCCGCAGCCATTCCCGTTTCGTACACCAGGGTATACTGCCCGGACCGGATAGCGGCATAGCTTTCGATCACCTGCTCGCCCGCCGCGTTGGTGAAGGAGAAGTAATCCTTATCATTCAACGGATTGACCGCAGCCTGCAGCAGGCTGGCTGCGCTTGT
>WRNN01000119.1 GCA_009776595.1 Clostridiales bacterium | reverse complement strand
TACCGGCAGGTGCCGAATCTGGCATACTGTACGGCTTCTTCCGCCACTTTGCGCTTCAGTTCCAGCGCGGATTCCTCCGAATACCAGGCCATATGCGGCGTGCACAGGAAGTTTTCATTGGAGAGCAGCGGATGGCCGGGTTCAACCGGTTCCGCCTCCATAACGTCAAAAGCGGCGCCGGCGATGATCCCTTTTCTCAACGCTTCATCGAGGTCGGCTTCATTGACGATCCCGCCGCGGGAAGTNTTGATGAGAAACGCGGAAGCTTTCATTTGGCGAAGNGCAGCCAGATCGATCAGGTTCCGGGCCTTATCCAGCGGAACAAACACNGCGACCGTATCGGAAATCCTGAGCACTTCGTTCAGTGAAAGCTTTTCCACAAAGGCGATAGCGGGGTCGCTAAAAGCCTCGTCAAGCATATCGTAACCGACGACCCTGCAGCCAAGGGCATGTACCTTTGACGCAAAGTTTTTTCCGATCCGCCCGAGGCCGACCAGCCCGACGATCGTGTTGCTCATTCGCCGTATGGGAATACTTTTCCGGTAATCCCAGTTATATTCTTTCGTCTGTTGATGCATGACGAGCAGCTTTCGGCTCATGGCCAGAAAAAAAGTCAGCGCATGATCGGCTACTTCGTTCATCCCATAATCCGGCACATTGCCTATCTGTATGCCCAGTTCCGTCGCGGCTTCCACATCGATATTATCCACGCCGACGCCATAGCGGACGACAAATTTCAGCTTAGGCAGCGCTTCCATCACCTTGCGGGTAATGGGCGCGTACTGGTTGATCAGCCACTCCCCATCCGCACAGCGCGAGATAAGATCCTCTTCTGTCTTGCACTGCTCAAAGCGAAACGCCATCCCGTTTTCGGCAAATACTTTTTTTTCTTCGTCGATATTTCCCTGATTGCAGTCCGTGATAATGATCGGCACTGATTCACCTTCCCTCGTCGCTGTGCAGCCGGTCATCCTGCCCGGTTTCTGCCGAAGGGACAGATCCGTCTCAGATCCAGGATACGGGCGGCGCCGGCTATGGTCGTTCCATAGAAGGATACGTCTTTGGGTAATTTAATATAGTCATAGATCGTGCCGTTGCTGATTGCCGAGCCCGTGCACAGGATCAGGTCCGCCCACCAGGCGGCGTCGCTGTATGCCGTCGCGCCGTCCTCGACNGTGACGCCATGGATAGTTTTCCCTATATTATCCGGATCCAGGTCAAGCACCCTCAAGGGAAACTGCGCCGAAAGCGCCTTGATCATGTGAGGCTGATAGCCGGCCAGAAGAAAACGCACATTACCGTTATTCCTTTTATATTGCCGGGCCAGCTGTTCTGCACAGGTTTCTTCGTCCGCTTCCCGGCAGTGCAGGCATTCGTCGGCCAACTCATAGCGGTTCATCACGGCGTTGATCGCGGCGATGTAGATACTTCTTTCAGCCGGGTCGTTTTCTATATCGAGCGCCATAACCTGCTCCAGCGTTCCCTGAAAGGAACGGGGAAAGCTTGTCCAGCACTCGCCGCTTGCGCCGTCAAACTCTGCAATCAGTTTTATTTCTCTTCCCGAACCCGGCATATCGGCGGCCTCTCCCTTGTCCGGCGCCTGCACCGTCACCGCTTCCTGATGAATCTTGCGCCTTTCGACAATATCCTGAAAGCCTTGCCGTATGGTCAAATAGATGTCTTTTTCTGCCAATTTCTCACCTCATTCATCATTTTGACGATCCGGCTTCCGCTTCTGCAGCCTTTTTCGCCGCCAATATGTCAAGGATACAGTGCGGCTCTTTGGGATCGATCGGTTTCAGCTCCGCCCGCTGGACAGAACGCGTACCGGGATGCAGGCGTGTGAAATCAATGGTAGCGTAAACCGCGCGCCAGGTCGTGTATACCAGCCCGACTTCGGGATCTCCCGAATCCATCACCAGCTCAATGCTGTGGGCGCCTTGATAGGTCCAGTTGGGGCCTACGACATACAGCAGGTTCTGGTTCCATCCGAGAAAGCGCAGCATAGC
The DNA here is from genome assembly GCA_009776595.1 of Clostridiales bacterium. Taxonomy (GTDB): domain Bacteria; phylum Bacillota; class Peptococcia; order DRI-13; family UBA5745; genus WRMS01. Next base: position 3,615 of record WRNN01000119.1, on the reverse strand, counting down.
CCGCATTTCGCTGGAATACCCCGCGCCGCCGCACATGAGAAATATCGGCTTATCTACAGGGAAGAGTTCCTCCAGGATCACCATGGACTCCAGATAATTTGCTTTGACGGTAGCGATACTGCCGTCCTCGTGCCATGTGACAGTAAACAGCGTCTTTCCGTTGTAGCCGCCCGGTACGGGGAGGGGCGAAATCGTTGCAATATAGGGGTAAGGAACAATGGTAAACCCTTCGATCGTTTGGGTCAGATCCGCGATACCGCCGATATCCTCAAAAACCGCCGGATCAAAGAGCATCCGCAGATCCCGGTATACGACGTCGTCCCGTCCCAGCCAATAATCGATTGTCTCCATATTAATATTTAAATCTACGCCAAAGACATCGTCCGGATCCGGCGCCGGAAGCGGCAGGGCGAGTTTCGCGCCGACGGCTTCGATAGAAACAATATTCGCCACGTATTCTTCCGCGGTACCGGAACCGCAGGGGGCAAACCAGGGGGATTTTTCAAACTGCACGCCGTCTTTCCGCAGCGCAAGCAAGGTTGTGCTTTCTCCAGCCAGCTTTGCCGTTACCTGTATGCTTTTTCCGCCTGCTTCCGTCACTGCCACCGTGCTGAAGCTGCCGGAAACACCCAGGGCGTCAAACACATCCGACAGGAGATAGCCAATGTAGGTAACTTCTTTGCCTGCATTGTCCCTGGTCTTGACCGAATAAAGCGGGTAGGACACCATGTTTCTCTGATTGACCCGCACATGGTTGACCGTGACGCTGAAAGGAGGAACGGCGGCGTTGACTTTGACAGCCTGCGGCGCCGCAGAGGCGGCGGAGGCGTAGGCAGCGCCTGCATCCGGCTTCAGGAACAGCTCCCCGCTGCCTGCGGAACTGCCTAATATAACAAATGCTAAAGCAATGACAAACGCGAACAGCGATAATCTTTTTCTTTTCATCAATCCTCTCTCCTTATGCTTCTAAGATGAGCTGCGCCCATAACCCAAAGCTGCGCAGCCTTAGGTGAATGTTTGATGGGCAGAAAGCCTCCGTCTGTGTATCCCTGCAAACGGAGGCTTCCCAACCGATCCGCGCTATCGCGCTAAAACTGCTTTATTTCCACTTATCGATGGCGACCGTCCATCTCGGGGTGCCGTTCATGATCAATCCGTTCCAACTGCCAATGCCGACGATGATCTGGATGCCCTTGGGATTGGGGAAGTATTTGACAATGGTCTGGGGATCGAAGTTCGGATCTCTCCACTCCGCCGGCCACGAGCCTGTCGGATTGACCGGATCGCCCTGTACGGAGTATACCGTATTCATCTGCCCGCTGCCAAGGCCCATCATCATTGCTTTTTCATAGGTGTCCACACAATGGTCCGAAATCCACTGCTTGCAATCCTCCCGGGTATAGCCGGCGTCGGCTAACTCCTGGGCTTGCGCCGGGCTGATAAAGACCACGAGTCCCTGCTGGGAACGGGACAGGAATTTTGCGGCTTCCGTCGCGGGGCCGAGTATATTCTGAATGGTCGGTTCGCCCTCCGGGCCGGTGTATTTTGCCCGGAATCCGTTCAGCATATCGACCCAGAACACAAACAAGGATACGGTGTTCTCTTTGTCCGCAAAGCCGATATCCGTCGAGAATTGCGGCCAGGGGCTTTCTGTATCCGCCTCCGCCATAACGATGCTGGTCTTATGGGGATTCCCGATACCTTTGGCTTCATAGATACCGGGTTCGACGCCGCCGATATTTACCATCATCAGACGAATGAAGCGGCCGACAGTCGTGTTCGCCGGCACGCCGGTCGTCAAGGGCGCCGGGCCTGCCAGGTTTGGCCCGCCTGCGTTCATCTTGATTTCTTCGGCATAGGGGCCGTTCACGATGGCGCCAAAGCTGAAACCGCCCTGGGCGCCCATCAGCGCTTCCGTGATATTGGTATTCACCATCGCTTCGGTGAGCGCAAGCAATAAGGGCATGGTCTCCGGCTTGCATCCGGCCATCACGCCGTTAACCGCGACAGACCAGACGGTGGCGTTGGTCATGTTGGGGCCGAGCGGTCCTATGACTTCGTCCCGCTTGTGGGAGGTGGCTGCCATCATTTCGTCCACAAGTTCCCGCAGGGGAAGCTGCACCGGCGAGCCGTCCGTATACTCGGCGGGGGACAGGGCAAAGACGCATCTGCTGAGGTCGCCTTCCATAGCCAACATGGCTTCTTTATAAGAGTCGCCCTCGTAGATGTATTCGGGTTCCGGATCAAAAGTATAGGGTCCGGAGTAGGCTTCATCTTCTGTAAGGGGGTCGGTCAATGCTTTGATGGCGGCGGCCGCATAGCCTGCGGCTTCCGCGATTTCATCGGAGGATCTGGCAACAAAATTAGAAAATACGGTCCTCTGCGTTTGTACATAGCGCAGGGCGGGAACCGAGTTTTCGCGGGTTACGGAGGCGTCCTGCGCCACGGATAACATATCACTGTGCAAAATGACGGCGGTGGGGATACCGAGTTTTTCATACCGGGAGGCGGTGGCAACAACTGCTGCCGCTGCGTTCCCTCAGAATCCGTTGCCGACGAGAATCGCGTCGGCAATTGTCGGATCGGCGTCAAAATCCCTTTGCGCCATGTTGATAATGGGTGCTTCCTGTTGGACGGGAACCTGATTGGCGGAAGAACTGCCGCCCGCCATCCATATGATCTTCGTGTTGGGCAAGGCTTCCTGCAGCGCGACGGCGGTAGGCGCCATCGTCGGGTCGTAGTTGGCCCATATGGCGATGGTTTTGCCATCCAGCGTATCCAGCCGCTCCGAGATGCCCACCGCGTCGATAGGCGCCCTGCTCTCCCTCGGGTTGATAACCTGGAAAGCCGGTTTCTTGATCTGCGAGATATAGCAGGCGTCTACCTTGTCATTTCCGCTGGTCCTGACAAAGACTTTGTAGTCGCCAATGATGTACTCGCCGGCCGAGTTATTGCCGATCATCCTTCTGCCTTCGACGACGACCTCGCCGTCAACGGAAATCGTGATGACCAGCTCATTTTGGTCGCCGCTGAGCTTGTTCACCTTTGCTTCGGCAACCGCGGAACTTCCGGCCTGGGCTGAACTGCCTGCCGGAGAAGCCGCTGTCAGCAAGGTCGACAGGAGCAGGATGACAAGGACTGCGCATATCGACACAAGGCTCTTTCTTTGCATTACGTTACCCCCTTCATTNATTAATGCCATCCATTCGTGCCATCCGCTAAAAACAGACNAAAAACGCCCAATTTCCCAGCGCATCCCTCCTCCGGTTCAACAAATGAATATTTACAAATGACTTTGAATATAAGGTATCACCAATGCCTCCTATTGTCAATGAACTCTAACAGGCAGCCAAGATTCCTTTCAGCCAGAGAATGGCCTCCTCCAGCTTATTCTGTTCCTCCAAGAGGGTCAGGGTATTGGGATGGTCGACAGGACGCGTGTGCTCCCCGCCCTCCACCGCTTGAAACACATACGGGACGGCGGCGGCTTTCAGGGCTGCCGCCAGTTTCTCTGCCTGACCGATCCCGACCACGGAATCCGCCGTGCCATGGATAATGAAGAAAGGCGGCGTATCCCCGTCCACGTCGTCCGCGGCGCCGGTGATATCCGTCGCG
>WRNN01000118.1 GCA_009776595.1 Clostridiales bacterium | reverse complement strand
GGGGAAGGAAGCAAATTTGCCAGCGGCGGCATGACGACAAAGATCGCGGCGGCCAGGATTGCGATGACCCAGGGAATACCGATGGTTCTGACCAACGGGAGCCACAGGAATTGTCTGCAGTTCCTCAATGCGGACGGCGAAAACGATCCGGAAGGGCATTTCCCGGGGACCCTTTTTCTGCCGAAGAAGCATTCGTTGGGAAGCCGCAAAGGTTGGCTGGCTTTCAGTACGCGACCGGCAGGGGCGATTATGGTTGACGCCGGCGCCGCCAGGGCTTTGCTGGAAAACGGAAAAAGCCTGTTAGCCAGCGGGATTTTGGACATTGAGGGAAGCTTCTTAAGAGGCGAGGTAGTGGAAATCCGGCAGGGCCCGGACATTATCGCCAGGGGGATCGTGAATTACAGCACGCCAGAGTTGGAACTGATNAAAGGCAGGCATAGCAGCGAGATCGAGACGATACTCGGTCCGGGCTTGGAGCAGGAAGTCGTCCACAGAGACAATTTGTCTCCTTGGAAATAGAAGGGGTTTGCGATGAAAAACGATAGCCGAAGCATGGTATACGAGATAGGGGCCAGGGCCAGGCAGGCAGCCGCGCGCATGGCNCTGCTGAGTACCGGGGATAAAAACCGGATGCTGCTGCGTATGGCGATGGCCTTGCGGGAGGAAAGCGAAGCGATATTGGCGCAAAACGCGCTGGATGTCGCCGCCGCGAAAGAGAAGGCGCTTCGCGCGGCCTTTATTGACAGGCTGACCCTTACCCCCGGCCGGATAGACGATATGGCCAAAGGCCTGGAAGAGTTAACGGCGCTTAAGGATCCGGTAGGCGAGATACTGGGAGGCTGGAAAGGCGCGCAAGATATCGAGATTCTGAAGCTCCGCGTCCCTATCGGCGTCATCGGCATGATTTATGAAGCCCGGCCGAATGTGACTGCCGACGCCGCGGGCATCTGTTTTAAGACCGGTAACGCGGTGATCCTGCGGGGCTCCGGCGAGGCGAAGGAGTCCAACAAGGCTGTGGTGAAGGCGCTCCGTCTGGCGATTAGCGAGGAGGGCGGGCCCGCGGATGCTGTACAGCTTCTGGAAGATACCGGCCGGGAGGCTGCCGCGGAGCTGATGAAGATGCATACCTATCTGGATTTGCTGATCCCCAGGGGTGGGGCGGACCTGATCCGGACGGTTGTGTCGGAATCCACAGTACCGGTGATTGAGACCGGCATAGGGATTTGCCATATCTATGTAGACGCCTCCGCGGATCTTCGTATGGCGCTGGATATANTGGTCAATGCGAAAACGCAGCGCCCGAGCGTCTGNAACGCNGCCGAGTCGCTCCTTGTGCACCGGGACGTCGCCNCCGCATTTTTGCCTGAAGCGGGCAAAGCGCTTCGGGATTTGGGCGTGGAGCTCAGGGCCTGCCCGGAGAGCCGCCGGTATCTGCCGGAGTCCGTCGAAGCGACAGAAGAGGACTTCTCGACAGAATTCCTGGATCTGATCCTGGCGGTAAAGGTCGTCGATANCCTGGACGAAGCGATCAGCCATATCAATACCCATGGCTCAAAGCATACGGAAGCAATCATCACCGCTGATTACGAAGCGGCAAGGCGCTTTACCGGCAGGATCGACGCCGCNGTCCTCATGGTCAACGCTTCCACCCGGTTTACGGACGGCGGGATGTTCGGCTTTGGCGCCGAAATNGGGATCAGCACCCAGAAACTCCATGCCCGCGGNCCGATGGGGCTTGAGGAAATGACGACCATCAAGTATATCGTGCAGGGAGAAGGACAAATACGCAGATAGAGCGCATAACATGAGGGGGAGGGATACTTCACGAATGCGTATTCAGGAAGAACGGCTCATCTTACATCAGGAGGATGTAGATTTAACCGGCGTCAAACGCGTAGGGCTTATGGGGGGGACCTTTGATCCGGTCCACCAGGGCCACCTGGTCACGGCGGAAGCGGTCCGCAACGGATTTCAGCTTGATAAGGTAATATTCGTCCCTTCCGGCCAGCCCCCTCACAAGCGGGAAAAGTTCATTACCCCTAAAGAAAAGCGCCTGCTCATGACGGAACTTGCCACGGTGACAAATCCGTATTTTGGTGTTTCCGCCGTGGAGCTGAATCGGGCGGGGTATTCCTATTCCGCGGATACGGTGAGCTATTTTCGCCAACTCATGGATGTGGACAGCGAACTCTTTTTCATCACCGGCGCGGACGCGATCTTAGAAATATTGACATGGAAGAAGCTGGACGACCTGTTTGCCGGATGCACCCTGGTCGCCGCTACAAGGCCGGGCTTTCAGCCGAAGGTCATGGCGGAATGGCTGGAAGGGCATCTCAAGCAGGAGTTCCTGGAAAAAGTGATTACCATCGAGGTTCCCGCAATGGCCATTTCCTCCACGGATATACGTGACAGGGTAGCGATGGGACGCTCCATTAAGTACCTGGTACCGGAGCCGGTTGAACAATACATCTATAAACAGGGCTTATATGCGGAATACGAATGAGGAACAGAAACCTGCCCGGGCAGGCGCCGGAGCTGAAATAGTCTGTCAGCAGGCAGGCGAAGAGGCGCTTTGGCAAAGCCTGAAGGGACGCATGGCGGAAAACCTCAATCCAAAGCGCTTCCTCCACAGCCTGGAGGTAGCGGACGTCTCCGTGGATATGGGGCGCGTCTTTGGCGGGGATTTGCCTAAGCTGGCCATAGCGGGACTCCTGCATGACGGGGCAAAAGATATTGGACATCAGGATTTACTCCGGTACGGGGAAGCATATGCTTTAATCACCGACCCGGCGGAAAGGCTGAACCCTTCCCTGCTCCACGGCCCGGTGGCTGCCTGGCTGGCCTGCCATGAATGGGGCGTCGAAGACCCGGCCATCCTGGAGGCGATACGCTTGCACACCGCGGGAGACGCGGGGATGAGCAAGGAAGCGGGCATCGTCTTTATGGCGGATTTGATTGAAGACGGACGCAACTATGAAGGCGTGGAGACGCTCCGGCGTCTCTGCAGGGAGGATCTGCAAGCCGCCATGATAGAAGCGATCGAGCAAACCATGGTCTACCTGGAACACACAAAAAAGCCCCTGCATGGCGGGACTGTCCGCTGCCTTGCATGGCTGAAGAAAGAGAGGGGCATGGGATGGAAAGCAAAGAGCAGGCCATAATATCCGCAAGGGCAATGGATCAGCGAAGGGGTACGAAGATTACTGTATTGGAGATCGAGCGTCTGTCAACTTTGACGGACTATTTTGTCGTAGGGACGGGCAATTCCCGCGTACAGACCCAGGCGATGGCGGACAATATACAGGACGAACTGATCAAAGAGGGGATACGCCCCAACCGTATAGAAGGCTTTGAGGAAGGACGCTGGATCCTCATGGATTACGGGCATGTTATCGTTCATATATTCCAGGAGGATGAGCGCAATTTCTATAATCTGGATCGCCTGTGGGCCGACGCCCCCGCGCTGCCCTTAGAGGAAGTTTTTCCGGATAAGGTGACGGAGGATGCGAAGGAAAGTTAGCAGCCGACGCCCTCAGGCGTCAGTTTATTGAACGAGGGAGTCAGTTACCGGCAGGATTGGATTTCTTCAAATATTTATGCATGATATCCAAAACGTCGTTCATATGAAGCGGTTTTCCCACATGATCGTTCATCCCGGCCTTGAGACATTTCTCGATGTCCTCGTGAAACACATTTGCGGTCATGGCAATGATGGGAATTGTTTTCGCGTGCGGCAGATCCAGCGAGCGGATGCGGCGCGTCGCTTCGTAACCGTCCATTTCCGGCATTTGGACGTCCATAAAAATCATATCATAATTTTCCGGGTTGTCGCTGAACATCTGCACCGCCTCGACGCCGTTCACCGCAATGTCGATTTGCGATAAGGTCGGTTCCAGCAGCGCCAGGACAATCTCCCGGTTGATCTCTACNTCTTCGGCCAGCAGTATGCGGCTTCCCTCGAAAACNCCGCTTATATCCGCCACGGTTTGCGTTTCTTCCTCCGACATACGGTGATAACCAAGAGATTCGCTGATGGTGTCTACAATGGAGGAAGGAAACAGGGGCTTGGGCAGAAAGGTATGGATACCCGCTTCTTTTGCGTCCTTCTGGATAAAGTCCCAGTCGGTAGACGAAATCATCACGACAACGCCGTTCGTTCCGGATTCCTTTTCTTTCAGCATTTTGCTTAACTGGATACCGTTTATGCCGGGCAGTTTCCAGTCCACGAAGTAGATGTTATACGGCCCGTTTTTTTCCACCAGATCGAGGGCTTCTTCACCGCTTGTCGCGGTATCGCAGGATGTGCCCATTCCCCGGACTATTTTTTCGAAATAAGCCAATATTTCCGGATCGTCGTCCACGGCAAGAATACGAATACCCTCTTTATTGATGTTTGCGTTTGCATACAGGCTGTGCTTTTGCGCTTGGTCCTGATGCACCTGTTTCACCTGAAACGTAAAGGAAAAGGTAGATCCTTCCCCCGGCTCGGATTCAACCCAAATATCCCCTCCCATCATTTCAATGATATTCTTGGAAATGGAGAGCCCAAGCCCGGTTCCGCCGTACATTCGCGTTGTATCGCTCTTTGCCTGCTGAAAAGGCTGAAACAGACGGGCTTGTTGTTCGGAATTAATGCCGATTCCCGTATCGATCACGGATAGCTTAATGGTACACACGCCTTCGTCTTCAGCCAGAAAACCGGTTTCAATCCGGATGGATCCGCCCTCAGGCGTGAATTTGATGGCGTTGCCAACCAGGTTCGTGATCACCTGTGCCAGCTGCTGGTCGTCTCCAAAAAGGATTTCCGGTATGCTGCTGTCAATATACACGGAAAACTTCAGATTTTTTTCTTCCGCCTTAAAACTGACCACATTGACAACACGCTGCAGCATCCTTTCGAAATTGAATTCGGACGGGGAAAGTTCAAACTTCCCGGCTTCGATTTTTGACATATCCAAAATATCGTTAATGATACCCAAAAGGTGTTTTGCCGCGTCGTCGATTTTGTCGAAGCTATAATCCTTTCGCTTGATGTCGGCGGAGGTTTTCCCAATCATGGCCATACCAATGATCGCGTTCATCGGCGTGCGGATTTCATGGCTCATATTCGCGAGAAAATCACTTTTCGCGCGGCTTGCTTTTTGCGCTTCTTCCAGCGCCTCGGCGAGTTTTTCCTGAAGGTCGATGATGACCGTCATATCGTCGATACTCCCTACCACGCCGGATATCTGTTCGTTTTCATCGAAGACAGGCACCGTGCGCGCACGGAATTTTTTGCCGTCTATCTCGGAAATCCAATCCTGGGGGCCTTCATTCAGCGTCTTGTGTACATTGTCAATGATGTCGAAATGCCGCCCTTTTAGCCTGGCATATGTCAGGCTTTTGCCTTCGATGAAATCAGGCTCTACGCCGATGGTCTTGAGATACAGTCCATTGAAAAGAGTGATCGTCTCATCTTTGTCCACGCTCCAGATCACACCGGCGTAATTCCTGATGACGGCGTCCAGCTTCGCGTTGGTCGCATTGATTTTCCGCGTCATCTCATTTTTCAGCACCGCATTGGAAATCAACAGCCCCACAGAGTACAGGACATGGATTTCCTCATCGGACCAGATCCGTTCTTTCCGG
>WRNN01000117.1 GCA_009776595.1 Clostridiales bacterium | reverse complement strand
GAACTGACGGGTGTGATCTATGAACCGTGGCATTTTCGCTATGTTGGGATGGAAGCAGTACGATATATGGGAGAACAAGGCATTTGCCTGGAAGAGTATTGGGATGGCGCCGGCTAGGCGTGAGACGGTTTTTTCTGGAGGTGGTAAACGATGGATAAACGGGGAACCAAGCCTTTGATCGCCGGGGCTGAATCAGGCTCGCTCAGCGACAGGGTTTTTGAACAGTTGGAGAATAGTATCCTGAACGGCAGTATCCAGCAGGGGGAAAGCTTGAATGAGTTGAAGCTTTCCGCTGAATTAGGCGTCAGCCGCACCCCTGTTCGGGAAGCCATACGCATGTTGGAACAGAAGAATCTGGTAAGCTTAACGCCAAATAAAGGCGCGGTGGTCCTGGGCGTCGATCATAAGGATCTGCAGGATATCTACACGATCCGCTCCTATATCGAAGGCTTGGCTTCCCGCTGGGCCGCGGAGAATATCACGGCCGATAAGTGCAAACGCTTGCGGGAAATCGTGGATCTGCAGGAGTTTTATTATCTGAAAAGTGATTCGGACCAGATCAGTGAGATGGATTCCCGCTTTCATGAGACGATATTCAACTATAGTGAAAGCCGGAGCCTGGAGCATATGCTGCGGGACCTCCATCATATGATTCAGCGGTATCGCAAGCTGTCCATCGAAGAAGCGGAGCGGACAGAGAAATCGATAGCCGAGCACCGCCTGATCCTGGAAGCGATCTGCAACGGAGACGGAGACGAAGCGGAGCGGCAGACGGCGACCCATATCAATAATGCCAAAGAAAACCTGTTGCGGCTGTTTGCCGGGGAAGCCAAGTAATCGCTTGTCGAATGCGTCCGGCAAACGATAACAGTCTTATATATCGCGCCCCAGCGCCATTGCTTCTTTAAGTTCCGGGCGACTCTTNATTTCGCCCGGTTCATGCAANCCCGTTGCTATGATGACGCCGGCGTCCACTCTCCCCGAATGGGAACACATGTATTGATAGCTCGTAACCACGCCATTCGCCGTACTTAGGGTATCTGCGCTGCAGGTAATCAGTAGCGCTGATTTTTGTGCAGGCATCTCAACGCTGAGCAGGGCGTAGGTACGGTCGATAGCGAGCCTTATCTGTGCGCTCAAACTGAAAAAGTATATCGGAGACGCAAGCACATAGGCGTCTGCTTCCTTGAGCGCATCAAGTATGATCTGCGCGTCGTCCTTCTGCTCACAAACGCCCTTTCCGTCAAAACAATGGTTGCAATTCCGGCAGCCGGCAATATGCATGTCCGCAACGCGGAACAACGTTACCTTCTTTCCGGCAGATTCGGCGCCTTCTGCGAAAGCGGCGGCAAGTATGTCTGTGTTGCCGTTTAGTCTCGGCGAGCCTGAAAGAATGACTATATTTTTACTCATATTAAAAACCCTCGATTCAGTTTTTTCTGATTATACCATGCTAGTATATTAAACGAACCTTTATTCTAGCTAAAAGAATATACTACTGTAATATGATGTTGTATAAAGAACGCTGTTTCTTACAGGCAATTCAAAAAGACGCAGGGTTCGTCAGGCATTTCAAATTCAATCGTAGCGTGATGTACATTCTCCTCTTTCAAAACAGCGCGAATCCTGTTTTTCATTTCGATCAGCTCTTTCATTGTCATTACGCTTTTTAACGTTATATGTACGGTTAGCACATTGTATTCTTCGTCCAATGACCATATATGCAAGTCATGAATGCTTTCAATATCCGCGATGTCTTCGAGTTCCCGTATGATATGCTCCCGCTCAACGTCGATCGGCGTACCCTGCAATAGAATGGGCAATATCTGTTTAATGTTTTTTACTACATTGACTAAAACAAAGATAGCAATGGCAATCGACAGGATCGGGTCGATGATCGTCAGATTGGTGAAATACATAATGACCGACCCGATCAGTACGGCAGCCCATCCCAATACGTCTTCCAGTAGATGCAAGGATACCGTCCTCTCGTTGAAAGAACTTGCTTTGTGCGTCCGCCATACGGCCAGGCCATTAATCAAAATACCAAAAATCGCAAGGACAAGCATTCCGCCCGCATGGGTTTCCTGGGGCGAAAAAATACGGGGGATTGCTTCTGAAAGAATATATATGCTTCCCACTACTAACATAATAGACGTGCATATCGCCCCTAACAGAGCAAAACGCTTATAGCCGTAGGTATATTGGTCCGTGCTTCCTTTTTTGGATTTCTTTTGAAAATACCATGCCAGTGCGAGAGATAAGCTATCGCCAAAATCATGCACGGCGTCAGACATAATCGCGATGCTATTTGTAAGAAACCCGCCGATAAGCTCAATGATGGAAAAGGATAGATTTAAAAAGAACGCTACGCCAATATTGCCATCGCTTCCGTGAGAATGGGTATGGTGGTGATGGCTTTCCTGATCATGCGTCATGATTCAGTATACCTCCATATTCTGATAAGGATTATACCATACGACTAAACTCCCGCTGCGCTTGAAGCTTGCGGATCGTTAAGGCTATGGCATCTATTCCACTAAGCTCGCTGAAGGCTCGCTAAGTGGAGATATTTCACCATACGACTAAACTCCCGCTGCGCAAAGCCCAAAAGGCTTGCGGATCGTTAAGTCTATGGTATCTATTCCACTAAGCTCGCTGAAGGCTCGCTAAGTGGAGATATTATCCAAGGGCTACATCCAGCACCATCATAATAATAAAGCCCATAAGGACCCCAATCGTGCCGAGATGGGAATGCATGCCCATGTTTGCCTCGGGGATAAGTTCCTCCACGACTACATAGATCATGGCGCCTGCTGCGAATGACAAAAACCAGGGCATGAGCGGCGCGACCCATATCGCCATCAGTATGGCAAGGAAACCAAATACAGGTTCCACCACGCCGGACAGGGAGCCCCATAAAAAAGCTTTGCCCGTTGATACCCCTTCTTGACGCAGGGGCAGCGATATGGCGGCCCCTTCCGGGAAATTTTGAATCCCGATACCCAGCGCCAATGCAATCGCAGGCGCATACATCGCAGGCTCGCCGCCGTTTTGGGCAGCTAATGCGAAGGCAAGCCCCACCGCCATGCCTTCCGGTATATTGTGTAAGGTGACGGCTGAAATGAGCATCGTTGTTCGCTTGGATTGAGAGGCCAAACCTTCTCTGACATTCGTAAAGGGATGGAGATGCGGAATGATTTGATCCAGGACAAAAAGAAAGGCGGCGCCCAGTATGAATCCGCCCGCGGCGGGTATCCACCCCGGCGTCCCCGCCTCTTCTGCTTCTTCAATGGCGGGAAGCAACAAACTCCATACGGAAGCGGCGGTCATCACCCCTGCCGCGAATCCGAGGAAAATCTGCTGCGATTTCTTTGTGTCGGTTTTTTGAAAGAAAAATACCATAGCAGACCCCAGGCATGTCATTATGCAAATGAAGCCCAGCCCGCCGGCGGCATATAAAAACGATTCCATTAATTCTCCTTAGTTGATTACTGAGTCCTAGTCTACAGGAATGAGCGTAATACATAGCCATACGCATTGACAGACCTTAAACAAAAATATCTGCATCGCTAAACACACCCTAAAATGTAGATAGGATGCGCTGTCGTAGAAGAATAGCGAAGCCAAAAACTATTCGCATATGCTGCTTGTTAGTCGCGGAAATGAATGGCAAACAAGGTATCTATATGTTTTTATGGCGTAGGGAAAACAAGTCCTAAAAATCATCATCATCGTCTTCATCATCGTCTTCTTCATCATCGTCTTCATTATCATATTCATCATAATCTTCGTCGTCGTCGTCGCCGTATTGGCTGATCTGCCCTACGCTTTTCAGTATAACGGGCCTTGAAGTCGGCTCATCAATAACGCGAAGAACTTTAATATAAAAACGCCATTCGTCTCCATAATCGAAAAGATACAAAAATTTGGCGCCCTTACTGAGATGAAGGGCGGACAGCTTGACTTCGTCGGTATGACCCAGTGCGCCTTCCAGATCTTCGAGCGGACAGACAAATGCGGAATTCCGATCCCAGGGACGGTTACTCATGAAAAAGGAATGCAGGTGGTCGTCGTCAAAATCAAAGGCGTTTAGTATGGCGTTGCTCAGCGCATAGAGCGTCGCTCCCTCCCCAATTTGCATGTGACGGTAATAGCCTGGTCCAATAGAAACGCTTAAAACCAATGATTTTGCCAAAGTCATGCGCCCCCTTCCGATAAAGTTGAGCTGTAACCATAACCTAAATCGCAGATTGATAAAGTGTATTCCTGGCAAAAGAAATTTACGTGTACACTGTATCAAAAATGAACAAGGGGGTCAATCCGGAACAGGCGCGTCGGATAGCCTTTCCTAACGAAGCGCGCCATAGACGGCAAAGGCGTCGTCAATATGCAGCTTTTGTGTCTGGTTATTGCCCGCCGCGCCGGACGTTACCAGAATATACTGACGCCCGTTCTTGACCGCAAAGCTTGCGAGGCATTGACCCGCTTCGTTCGTATAGCCGGTTTTGCCCCCGAGAATCCGCCCGCCGTCTAAAGCGGGGCTGGTAATCCTTGAAAAAAAGCTGCTATAGAAAGTGACGCCGTCGGCGTGCCTGTTGGTAGCCGGCGCAGAATAGCGGGCGCTTGTGATCATCTCGTAAAATGTATCGTTTGCCAGCGCATATTGAAACAGGATCGCGATATCCATAGCGGTGGAATAATGATTTCTGTCATGCAGTCCCGTTGTATTGGTAAAGTTGCTGCCCTTCATACCGATTTCCCGCGCCTTGTCGTTCATCAGTTTGACAAACGCGCTTTCTGAACCCGCCGCATATTCCGCAAGTCCGACGGCGCATTCCGCGCCTGAGGGCAAAAGCAAGCCATACAGCAAATCTATGGCGCGGACGGATTCGCCCGGCATATAGCCCGCCGTTGCCGCGTTTTCATTGTAGATAGGCTGAAATATCGCTTCGTTTAACGACACAATTTCGTCAAGGTCACGAATGTGCTCCATCGCGACGACAGCGGTCAGTATTTTTGTCATGGAAGCGGGATACATCTTATCTGCCCCGTTATGATCCAGCAGGATCGCGCTGCTCTCCAAGTCTATGAGGATGGCGTTTGTGCTGTTCAACTGCGTATCGGGCGTATACCGGCTTGCCGTATGCGCTCCTTCCGCTATCTGATAAGCGCTGAAAAACCCGATACCGGCGCACAATAAGAAAATCATTATGCGGATCGCAAAGCGAACCTTTTCCCCCATTCTCCCTCTTTCGCTGCGCGCGTTGCGAACTGTCTCCACCATAGCCACATTCCTTTCGTTTTTGCTTTCGTATTCTGTAAAAAAGAACAACCCCTTCCTTCAGTATCAGTCTACCGGAAAGGAGCGGGTTGTTCTTTAATACTTTATTGTGTATTTCTTAAGAAAAAGTAGAGATATCGCAGCGCGTCTTTGTTGTATACCCTTTGTTGTTTAGCGGTTGATCAACCGGGCGAAAACGGCGGCCATTTCCGCGCGGGTGGCGATACCTTTCGGATCGTACACATTGCCCGGTTTGCCATGGACGATGCCTGCCGCATGTATCTTTCTTACCGCCTCCAGCGCCCATGAAGCAATATCATCCTCATCATGGAATGCGGGAGTCAGGGCAGA
>WRNN01000116.1 GCA_009776595.1 Clostridiales bacterium | reverse complement strand
AGCCGAAGGATCACCGGAAAGCCGAACACGATCAAAAGCAATATGGCTATAATTATTCGCCTGGAAGGATGCTTTGTGGCTAAGGTCTCTTCGCCAAAAGTCTCCTCGCCAAGGGTCTCCTCGCTAAAAGCCTCCTGAGGCGAATTTACATCCGTCCCTATGATGACGTCCAATACTTCCCTCGCTTGTTCGATGAACTGGGGGGAAGTATAAATTTCAACGCCCTGTGTAGAAAAGCCCATGTAAGTGGTGAGGTACTGTCCGGCGCCGATTGCTTTTCTCAACACCGGAATCTCCAGCTCTTTCAGCGCGGCAACAATCATATCCGCTTGCATTTCATCGGATAGCGAGCAAAGCAATATAGGTTCTGTGTCTGAACGGTTATTTTGCATATCCTTCTTTCTCTTCGCTTTTGGGTCGTGGGTAGCAGCTTACACTAGACAGCTTTTTTACAATGGCTGGCAGGCCGGACAAAAGTAGACGTTTCCTCCCAGGAAGGCTTGGCGTACCAGCTCGCCGCCACAGACCGGGCAAGGCTGCTTCAGGGTCTTGCTCGATAGGATGGTGCGGTAACCACCGGGCTTGCCAAATAGGTCGGGCTCCGTATCGCGCCCGCCGCCGTCACGCATGGCCTTTAGCGTAGACACCACGGATCGGTATAGCTTGTCCCGCTCGTCGTCCGTCAAGGACTCCGCTTTGCGCTTCGGGTGTATACGGGCGTTAAACAGGATATCTTGCAAAACCCCGTTTCCCAGGCCCGGTATACGCTGCTCCGTAGCCAGCAGGGCCTTTGCGCTAAGGGACTTCTTAATGCCGTCAAACAAGCCCAGAAAATATGCCTTGTTAAAGGCTTCCGTATACGGGGATGGTTTTTGCCTTCCCGCATTGTAGTAAAAATCATCTCGCGGCTCGTCGGGAAAGGCCGTCATCCCGCCATACATCTGGACGGTGCAGCAAAGGGCAGAGCCATTGTCAAATTCGATCAATAGCTGATGCTTGGCTGGGCGGGGCTCCTGCGGCTTGATATATCGCGCCCTGACTCCATCAAAAAAGGAGATCAGCATCCCCTCGGCACGCAGCTCCGGCCGTCCGCCGTATGCCGCAGTATCGATTATTTTTCTGCCTGCAAGCCTTTCGTTATACTCCGCCGGTTCCCCAGTGTAAAAGGCGAAGCCGTGGGGAGAGGTGTTTGCCGCCGCGCTGACGATGGTTTTTCCTTTGAACACTTGGCTGAGCTGATTTGCGAGGGTGTATGCTTCGGGTAGCTCGATCATCTCACATATGCCTCCTCGATTGATGTCCTGGCAACGATATTGTATCAGAGCCATGCGACAGGCACAAGGGGACGGTTCCAGATACCAATTCTCAACAGTACAGATCGATTTCAGCTCATTGAAACGCTATTTCTACTTCAAATAAATCTCCATTCACACGGACAGTAAACCGCCCGTCCATCAGTTCCACAAGGCTTTTCGCAATATACAGGCCCAAACCGCTGCCCTCCGATTGCCGGGAACGGTCGCCGCGGATGAATTGCTCCGTCAGTTCTTCCCCGTTCAAATCGATAGGGTTTTCCGAAGTGTTCTTCAACGTGAACACAGGACTGCCATTATAGAGAGTAATCTCCGCAAATACGCGGGTGCCGGGAAGGGCATACTTTGCCGAATTGCTAAAGACGTTTTCCAACGCCCGCCGCAAATGTCCGCTATCCGCGTTTATCAGCACAGGCTGGCTGGATTCGCGCATAACCAAGGTCAGTTCCCGTTCGGTGAATTGGGCGTCAAAATCCCCGGCGATCTGTCCGCAAATTTCCGCCAGATCCAGTTCTTGTATATCTACGTTCAAACTGCCCGCGCCGGCTTTAGACGCTTCCAGCAAGTCGCTGATGAGCGTTTTCAAGCGGGCGGCTTTTTTATCGAGTATATCCGTATATTCCGCAAACTTATTGTTTTCAACCGGCAATGCCTTCAATAAGTCCACATAGTTGATGATCGACGTCAATGGCGTCCGTATGTCATGGGAAACATTCGTAATCAATTCCGCTTTAAAGCGCTCTGACCGGATTTTTTCGGCATTTGCCTGTTCATATCGTNCCGACAGGGAGAGCATGAAGGCACAGCAATATGTTAGGGCCGCCAATGTGAAAGCGNAGAACAAGAGCATAGGCGCNCTGAAGCTTGTTTTATGCACTTCACCCCATACAGAATCGCTGGATACTACAGTGACAATATTCGACAATAGACCCATCATTTGTAGTGGTGTATAGACGAGAAGAATAAACAAATTCCCGGCAAGAAGCAGCGCCATCAGCAAGCCAATGGGCTGCTTTAGCGGGTACTGCTTAAAAAAAGCTCTCCAATACAGCGTGTCCATTAATCGTCTGTCACGGATACGCGCCGTGACCTCTCCGAGAAACGCCATCACAGCCAGATAGGCGGCGACAGACAGCAAAAACAGATACGCCATCATCGAATTGAATGAGGAAAGGGCATTTCGGGCGTAGTCAACGCAAAGCATGACAGCACAAAAAGGCAAAACCGCAAGAAGCGAAGCGTCAACTTTGTGCCAGGCATTTTGCGTTCCCCTGCTTTTCGATTTCCAGATGGATAACAAAAACAGCACTGTACAGAATAAATAAAGCAACCATGCCACAGCAAGGGGCATCAGCAGATGTTGACCGATGTATCGTGCTATATAATAGTTGTAAGCGGCGCTATTTATGCGAACGACAGATAGTGCCGCAAAAAAACCAAAAGCCAGAATAAAGCATCGCATAATCGGCGAACGAAGAGCTTTGTTCACTTATGCTTCACCACCTTGTAGCCGAGGCCATATATCACTTTCAAGTACTGCGGTTCCCTAGGATTAATCTCGATTTTTTCGCGGATGTTCCGGATATGGACAGACACGGTCTTAGAGACATGAAAGGCAGGCTCGTCCCAGACCATTTCATAGATTTGCGACGACGAGAACACGCGATCCATGTGCGCCATCAACAACTTTAAAATATTGTATTCCAGGGCGGTCAATGCCACCTCTTCGCCGTCAATGCTTACCTGCTTTCGGTTATCATCCAGCATCAGTCCGCCCGATTGATAAATACCTTTCGCCTCTATGGAGTCCGCCGTGTCATGCAGTCCGCCTAAACGGGCGTATCGGCGCAAGGCTGCCCGCACCCGGGCCAGCAATTCAACCGGATTAAAGGGCTTTGTGACGTAATCGTCTCCGCCCATATTCAACCCAAGCACCCGGTCGGTATCTTCGCCTTTCGCGCTCAAAAACAGAATCGGCACATTGCTGATTTCTCTGATTTTCACCGCTGCCCGTATACCGTCCATTTCCGGCATCATGATATCCAGGATAACCAAGTGGATGGTTTCCCTTTCCATAGCTTGCAGAGCTTCGAGGCCGTTATTCGCGCGGACGACCTTGTACCCTTCCTGGCTTAGATAGATCTGAAGCGCGGATAAAATATCTTCGTCGTCGTCACAAATCAGCACTGTGTAGTCCACGCCGCCACCTCCGCTTTCAGATACAACGAAGCACTGGTTTTCGTCAACAATCAGTATACCATTCCATCCATCAGAAGGGAATGCGAACGGCTTTCCTACAGCGCTCGAAAGACGGATTACGAGTCAAGCTGTTTTTTGTTGAACTTCCGCTGTCTTTCGACTCAGTTCCACTAGCCGGAGGATTCCCATCGGCGTCGATTCGCAGGATTGCCCTAAAGGGTTTTGTTTGAGTAAACCGCGTGCTTTATCCGTATCGATGTTATGGGAACTGCCGAGAATCTCGACCCCGATGTCATTGGCGTCAATAATCAACACCGTCATACCGCCAAGCTGCCGCGACATGGTCGCTGCCGTCTTATCCGGGTTGAGCGGGGCTAGTACCACATATTGATTGTAAGGCGGAATCGTATAGTTGCAGGGGCCATCGATACAAGCGGCGCGATATCCGGCAATACGGTAAAACCAGCCTTTCTTTCCGAGCAACTTGCCTGCCATCCCTACCGCTGCCGCAGCCACGATACGAATTACGCCGCACTCATCGATTGCGCATTGCATTGTTTCCGGCATCGACAATCCTATACCGGCACTGCTTTTCGTCACAAACCTGCTCAAAAATCTTGCAAAAAAGCAAGGCTCTATCGCAGACAGGGGGATAGCCCTGCCCTGTGCACAAGCAACCATTTTTTCACTGACAAAAAGGATATCGCCTTCCTCAACTACCGGTTCCGCATACGTTTTGATGATATCCGCAAGCCGGTCATGTTGCGAAACTACTTTGGATTTAATCACGAAGCATAAATAGCATTCGTCTCCCCATTGAACCAGTCTTTTCTTCCCTTTATTGATCCTGAGGCCCTCTCCGGTTTCTACAAATGACATCGCCTGTCCCCCCTTACGTTTTACCTTGCATCTTATAGGCAAAAATCAAACATGGGGGATAGGAATAGTTAAGATTTTTCAAGGATTCTTGGAGAGTATTGCTGTGCTGTACGCCGCCCGCTTGTTGCGTGCGGTCCATTCATGTTATACTTTTTTCAGGCAACACATGCAAATTGTAGCGCTGAACTTTTTAAGATTCCGATGAACTAAGGAGCCCAAATGCCGCTTAATATCATTCAAAATGACATAACCAAGCTTCAGGTTGACGCCATCGTCAATGCCGCCAACACCCGGCTTCAGATGGACGGCGGCGTATGCGGCGCGATATTTTCCGCAGCCGGAGCGGAGCAGCTTCAAGCAGCCTGTGACGTNTACGCGCCCATCAAGACCGGGGAAGCGGTTATCACACANGGATTCAAGCTCCCNGCNAAATACATCATTCANACNGCCGGTCCCGTGTATCGGGATGGCAAGCAAAACGAGGAAGCCTTGCTTCGCGCTTGCTACATCAACTCCCTTTCGCTTGCGGTCAAGCAAGAGTGCGAGAGTATTGCGTTCCCGTTGATTTCCGGCGGTACCTATGGATATCCAAAACGTGATGCCCTCCGTGTCGCAACGGACGCCATCCGTGACTTCCTTGCCGACCATGACATTACTGTTTCTCTTGTGGTCTTTGATAAAACCGCATTTGAAGCCGGCGAAGAATTGCACGGTGAAGTGGAACGCTATATTGATGCGCATTATATAGAGGAGCGTCCTGTAAANGAGCGTCCTGTAAAAAAGCGTCCTGTTTCACACCGGCGGCCTATGCATAGGAAAAGGAACGTTCTTTCCGACGATGAGTTGGTTACACTGAGCAAGCAGATGTCTCCAATGGCAAAAGCGCTGCCTACTGTATTTGAGGATATGGCGGTAGGAGTGGAGCTTGATGATTTGGTCGGTAAGCTTGACGAACCGTTNTCCGCAACACTGCTGCGGCTTATTGACGCGACAGGCAAAAAAGACTCGGAAGTATACCATCGCGCGAACATTGACCGGCGCTTATTTTCTAAGATACGAAGTAATACAGACTACGCACCGAGCAAACCCACGGTACTTGCCTTTGCCATCGCTCTCGAGCTCGACCTTAAGCAGACAGAGGACTTGCTTGCACGTGCGGGATTCGCTCTGTCACGCAGCCGGAAGTTTGATGTGATTATGGAATACTTTATCGAAAACCGAAAGTATGACATATACGAAATCAACGAAGTGCTGTTCAGCTATGACCAACCTTTGCTGGGAGGATAACAATACTA
>WRNN01000115.1 GCA_009776595.1 Clostridiales bacterium | reverse complement strand
TAAGGGTACGCTTCATCGGAGGTCAGCACGCTGCGTACTTTCTGTACCAGCACTGTGTGCAGGTCGATCTCGAATTCCACATTCCAGTCAACCAGGGATATACCCGGAACCCGTTTGACAAAGATGACTTTGCTCTTCTCATTGACGTCCACCGTTTCCCAGGTTAATCCGGCCAGCGCAAAACGCGTGCCGACCGGGTAGACTTTGTCCACTGTGCCAATTGTGCGGTTCTCATCCTTGACAAGCAGGTATTCCGGCGTAAGAAACACGGTGAGGAATTGATAGCTGTTGACGGCCTTCTCGCCTTCGCGGCCGATGATGAGGCCGCCGCGCTCGGTACGCTCCAATTGGTCTGTGCCGATCAGATACCCCAGAAGCTGTTTGTAGTCGTCCTGTGATATATGGCGGAAGCTGCCGAGGCGGAGGATTGCCTGCGCAAGGGCCGCGGGGGAAAGCTCGCCGTTACTTTTCAAATAACTCATGGTCTGGTGATACAGCATACTGTAATCATGATTGCGCGGATAGATCGGCTCCATCCAGCGGTCCTTCGTATATAACTCGATAATGGCAATGGTGCGGAGAAATTCCCAGTTNATCGGACCNAGGACGTCCGCCGCGTTCACGCCGACATCCTCGACGAAGGTAAAGAGCAGCTGCGGGACCTGCCCCCGCCGCCCGCAGCGGCCCAGGCGCTGCGCAAAGCTGGAGACGCTGAGCGGCGCGCCGACTTGCACGGCCTGGTCGAGGGCGCCTATATCGATGCCCAGCTCCAAGGTCACGGTAGCGCCGGTGACGAGCTTTTCGTCTTCGGATTTCATTTCATCCTCCGTGCTTTCCCGGATCAGCGCCGATACATTGCCGTGATGCACCCGGTAGACGTCGGGGGCTTTCTTTTTCAATGCGATCTCACGGAGGTTGGCGATGATGAACTCGGTTTCTTCCCGGCTGTTGGTGAAAAGGATGGTTTTTTTATCCAGCGTCATTTGAAACAAATACTCGAAATGCTCCCTGTCGCCCATGCTGACCGGGGCGCTGACCTTGACCACATTGCCGCTGCCGTCCCGTTCCACCAAATCCCGCTCTTCATGCAGCCTGGCAAAGCGCTCGATATGGAGCCGGATTCGCTTTTTGCCCTCCTCTGTGACAGGCGCGGCACAGGCGCGATTCGTGCCGGTATTCAACCAGTCTTTCGCCTGAGATAAGTCGCCAAGCGTGGCGGACAGCCCGATCCGCCTTGGTATGACGCCGGTGAGATACTGCAAACGCTCCAACAGGCAGAGCAGCTGGACGCCGCGGGCGTCCCGCATGAAATGATGCACCTCGTCGATGATCACGAAACGAAGGTCAGAGAACATTTGCAGGCAGGCGCCCCGCTTGTTGGTCAGCAGGCTTTCCAAGGATTCGGGCGTAATCTGCAGCAGGCCTTGCGGATTCTTGATCAGATCGTTCTTTTGCGCCTGCGACGCGTCCCCGTGCCATTTGCATACGGGGATATGGGAATCCATCAAGAGAAGCTCCAGGCGTTTAAACTGGTCGTTAATCAGCGCTTTCAAGGGCGAGATATACATCACGCCTACGGATCGGGAGGGCTTATTGTACAATTCGGTAAGTACAGGCAGAAAGGCCGCTTCGGTCTTTCCCGAGGCTGTGCCGGAGGACAGGAGGAGATTGTCCCCGCTGTCAAAGATCTGCTCGCAGGCGGCAACCTGTATCCCGCGCAATTCCTCCCATTGGTTTTGATAGATAAAGTCCTGAATGAAAGGGGCAAGTCTGTCGAATACGTCCATGGCCAATGATCCTCGCTATAGCTCAAATTCCAGAAAATCACGGTGTATCTCTTCATCGCTCAAGCCGCCCCTGGCCATTTCGAAACTGTTGCTGCCCAGGATATCCGCGGCGCTGCTGTGGGGGTTTTGGTGCAGGATATTGACCAGCTCGATAAAGTCCCGGATGATTTCCCGTGGGGTGATGTGCGTATCGGCGCCGACCCGGTTGTATTCCACAGTAAGGAAATAGACAAGGTCTTCATGCTGCAAAGTCGGCGAATAGCCGAAAAGCTGCGCGTGGATATCCCGGAGTTTTTCCACCAGCACATACATTTCCTCTTGGGTGAGCATGGACAGCCGGATGATGGGCGCCGCCAGATCCCGGAGATCCCCGCCGGAGAAATGGCCCTCCGCCAGCCGCGATCGCAGCGCTTCATAGCTGTATACACCCTTATACCGGTCTTCGACGCACTGCGGGGTGCCGCTCATCAGAAAGCCGATAGACCTTGCTTTACCCTGCAGCACGTCATTGTATATCGTGAGAATTTTCTCGTAATTATTCTGTCTGGTGATGGAGTTGGGGATCTTGTAGATGTTGACCAGTTCGTCGATCAGCACCAGTAGTCCCTGATATCCGGCGCTGACCAGAAAGGCGGCGAACAGTTTCAGAAAATCGTACCAGGTTTCATCCGTGACGATAAAGTTGATATCCAGGTCTGCCTTCGCCTCCCGGCGGGTAGGGTATTCGCCTCTGAACCATCGCAATACATTGCTTTTCTTTTCGTTGTCGTCTTCCTGATACGCCCGCCANTAGGCGACGACGGCTTTCGCAAACTCAAAGCCGTTGACCATCCCTTCCAGCGCGCCGGTCACNGTATAAATCTGCTTTTCCACCAGCCGGTCAAAGGCTGCNCCTTCCGCATCGGANCGGGTCTTAACCAAGGCTTGAATCCCGGAAATCCATTTCTCCAGGATCAGNGGGAGGGCGCCGCCGTCCGGTTTCGATTTCGTCGAAAGGTTTTGCATCAGTTCCTTATAAGTNGCCANGCCCTGCCCTTTGGTNCCGGCGAAACGCCGCTCCGGGGAGAGATCCGCGTCGACGACGGCAAANCCNTTNGCNGTGGCATAATTGCGGATGGTCTGCANNAGAAAGCTNTTNCCNCTNCCATATTTTCCCACGATAAAGCGNAAGGANGCGCCGCCCTCCGAGATCAGGTCGATGTCGTGGAGGATTGCCGCGATCTCCCTGGCGCGTCCGACGGTGATATATTCCAGCCCTACCCGCGGCACGACGCCGCCTTTGAGCGCGTTGATCAGTATATTTGCGATCCGTACCGGTACCTGGTGTTCCATAGGATTTCCCATTCCTTCCGCTTCGCGGCGCTGCGCTCCCGCAGCGTCAGCGACCGACTATTTTTGCGATTTGTTCTCTGTATTCGTCATAAATCTTTGTACTGTCCGCGCTTTCCAGGATGCTGTCGCCTATGCAATCGGCGGCTTTCTCATTGATCCGGTCTGCCAGGACTTCCAGCATAACGCCCTGTTCATCGGCAAAGGCCTTCATACCCGCGCCGCCCTGTAACGCGATCGAAAGCGCGCGGCGCTCTGTGGCGCTCAGCGCGTCATTCAGCAGGGACCAACCGTCTGTCTCCGGCAAGCCTGAGGCTGCTTCAGCGAGCTGGCCGGCCGCCGTGTCGTCGTCGGATTCCGCGATGTCGCCGCCAGCTTCCGCGACGTCAAAACCGGTACCGTTCAGCAGAACAGGCGATTCTTCTTCCGGGACGCTCAGCCTGTCCTGCGTGATCTGCGCTTCGCTGCGGATGCGGGCCAGGTTATCTTCACCTACGGTGACAATAACGCGGCTCAGGCCTTTGTGGAAATCCGTCACGGCTTTTTCGACGGCGTCGTCCAGATCCGGCAGGGGGATGCGCAGCTCATGCAGTCTGCGCTGGGAACGGAGTATCGATCCGGGATCGGTGGTGAGGGCAAAGCGAAAATGGGTAATCTCCCTGAGGCAAGCTTCTGTCTTTCGAATCAAATAGCCGGCGAGTTCCTTTCGGCCCGCGTAGGGGATGGGCATGATCATGGTCCACCGGTTATTTCTGCAATAGTACGTCTCCCGTCCGGGCATTTCCAGCTGGCGGTTCGGCTGCCTGTACCAGGGATAAAACAGGGCTTTGTGGAAAGGGGACCAGGGCGTCTCATCGCTGATGCTATAGGTGAACAATTCCTCCAGCCGGACATGCCGGCTTTCACATAATTCGCGGACGCGCTCCAGAACTGCACGGAAGCAGTCGCGCAGCAAGATTTCGTTGCCGGCGGCATAAAATCTGGATTTGGCGACGTCATAGTTCGCGATGCTGCTCCAGAGCGCAAGACTGTCTTTGGCGTCCGGATCGAAAAGAAAAAGCGAGGGGTAATAGTTTTGCAGATTGTATTTTTCAATGAATTCAGCGAAAGAATGGGGCAAGATGTAGTAAATATGATAATCCCGGAGCCAGGAGGGGAGGTAGGCGTCCAAAGAAGGCTCCCTGACGCGGAACGCGTTCCAGGTCTGCATCAGTTTGTCAAGCCCCTCCTCGGGCGAGTCAGCGCCGACACAAGACAGAAGTTCGTATAGATAAAGGTATAAATAGGACAGAGAGACGTCCGCGGCTTCCGCTTCTCCCCGGCGGAGCATGCTGCGCCATGTGAAGTAGCTGCGGAGCTGTTCGTATCCCATATGCTGATAATGTGGATAATACATGGAGAAAGGCGCTTTGCTCCGAAAGTCGTCGCTGAAGTTTTCCATGAATCTGGCTTGCCTGTAGAAAAGCTCGGCCTTATTCTGTGTGATGGGGCCCACAGACGCGAGGCTGCGCATTTGGTAAAACTTTGTCCGGATGGGATCCGCTGCTTTTTGTTCAATGGTTTGCGCCGCTGTGACAGAGGAAAAGCGCTGTTCCCCGTCACCTGCTTTTCTGCTGTCCGCGCTAAAGTCAACTTCGATTTCGGCGAAGTCCGTGTCGGCAGTCAATGCATAATCATCCTTTGCTGTTGTTCGGGTAGGGCTGCCTCAACAAAGGCAGTGTTAATCTTAAGTATATAATCAAGAGCCCGGGTTGTCAAAAAATAGCTTGCTCATTTATTCAACAATAAAAGAAGATTAATTGTAGAAAGAATAACTTTATTGTATACTTGGTGCAGGCGTTGGCAACCAGTGTTTCGCGCTGCCGGCGCCCGGATTCTGATCGCTGAGACGGAAGATAGTCATGACGAATAAAGGATTCCGTTTACAACCCAATGCCTGGCAAATGGCGTTGCCCCGTCCGGAATACAACGCTTATGAACGCTTCGCTTTGCCGGCGGATTCCTGCTGGTTTGAAGTGTATCGGGTCTTACCCGGGGTTATCGCGATCTGTGAGCCGGGCCATTTTCAGGAAGTGATCTCCTATCTGATTACCGGATCGGACAGGGCTTTGCTTTGGGATACCGGGATGGGGATAGCGCCCATCCGGCCTTTGGCGGAATGCCTGACAGCGCTGCCGCTGACCGTCATCAACAGTCATATTCATTTTGACCATACAGGGGGAAACGCGGAGTTTCCCTTCGTATTCGCTTGGCCGGCCGAAGGGACGCAAGCCCGCGCAGCGGCAGGTTACGCGCCTGCGTTTCTGGCGCCGATGATGGGGGCGGATTCTCTGGCGAAACCGCTGCCCCCGGGTTTTCACGCGGAAACCTACAGGATAAGGCCCTGGCGGTTGGCGGCGCTGCCGGGAGGGAAAAACCGGTCCCGCGGCGCGGCAGACCGCGGCGCAGCAGGTTACAGCGACGTAGATTACAGCGATGCAGATTACAACACAGCGAATCACAGGGAAGACAATAATATGGAAGAAAAGGACGATCCGGCAAGTTTCCCTTCAGGTAATGGCAGCAGGACGCCAT
>WRNN01000114.1 GCA_009776595.1 Clostridiales bacterium | reverse complement strand
GCGGATCCATCTGCATTAACGCCAGGAAGTCTCCCGCGGCCAGCGCCGCCATGACCTGCCTGTCAAATTCAGGTCCTTCGGGAGCAAAACCATAGGGCCCGTCGCTTTTCAATCGATGGGACAGGTCTCCGCTGGCGATAATCACCGTCCGCCGGTCCAGTGCTTCCGCAACCTGCGCAATGCATTGGCCTGCTTGATAATGTTCCAGCGGCGACAGCCCTGAAAGCCCCATCCGCAGCATACGAAAGTCGTCCCAGGCAGCTTGGAAAAACCGCAAAGGCACGACGCTGCCGTGATCCAGCTCTCTACTTTTCTCCCCCCTGAACCCGACCGGCAACTGCTTTTGAACTGCTGTCTTCTCCAGTTCCCTGGCAAAAGCCTGATCATAGGCTACCACTGTTTTTGGCCCCTTTGCGCCAAAGGAAGCCATATCCCCCCGGGCT
The DNA here is from genome assembly GCA_009776595.1 of Clostridiales bacterium. GTDB lineage: Bacteria > Bacillota > Peptococcia > DRI-13 > UBA5745 > WRMS01. Next base: position 5,247 of record WRNN01000114.1, on the reverse strand, counting down.
TCCGCGCCGGGAGAAATATGAAAGTAGTCGGCATACATGACTGAATGGGGGGACAGCAAAACCACCGTATCCGGCTTATCCGCGGCAAATCTTGCCGCAGCTTCGCGAAAGCCGTCCAGGGTAGCCTGTATCCCCCTTTCCTGCCCCCTGCCCACCTCCGGCAAAGCCAGCGGCGGATGGGGCACAACATAAGCAGAGATAACGGACATAGGAAGCTCCTTTCCGGAAGTACAAAGGAATCCATGTACAGAGATCGCAGCCTTACGCTTCTTCCGTTGCGGGTCTGTTCGCCTGTATCATGGCGTCAAACATCTTACTCAAAGTCGGCGGGATATCCTTCAGCGTGTAACCCGAAAGCCCCTGCCTTATATTCAGTACATAAATCGTCGGAATAGAATACAGAAGGCTGAAGGTAAGTAAACCACAGTACTCAACATCCGCGTCAGCCGCAATCACTTCCATTTCCTTCAATACCGCGATAATCCTCATCACAAAGTCCGTGGTTTCCTGGAGGCGAACTAAAACAAATTTTCCGAACATGTTGTTCCGGTGCTGCTCCTGATGAATCAGATGCACCAGGTTCGCATAGTACACATCGTCCGTCAATGGCGTGATGCTGGACATGATACAGTAGGCGATGCCTTCCCCTGTAGGTTTCTCCTGCAGAATAGGCACAATATCAATGCTGTGAAACATACCCGCCGTCTGTTTCGCATAGTCGTTCAGCATATTTTGAAGTATTTCTTCTTTTGATGAAAAATGGCTGTATATGGAGCCGGATGTGATACCTACCGCCATCGCGATATCCCGTATAGTTGTATCCGCATAGCCTTTCTCACTGAATTGCTCCAGTGCGTAAAGCAGTATTTTTTGTCGCGTCGGAATGTCATCCTTCATCATATTTGACAAGCGATAATCCATTTCCATCACCCTCCATTCTAATTAGAAATCCTTCAATAATACATGCACCATAAACACCCTTACTTTCGACTATTCTGCCGCTTCTGAAATCACAGGTTCTGCCTGTCCAGTTTATCCAGGCCGTACTGGCTGATGATCGTGATCAATTTATCCGGATAAGCGCTGTCTGTAGCGTAACCGCAGCGTTTAAGCGCAAAGGCGCCGCTGACGCTGTGATACATAACGTCCCGATATGGTTGATACCGCTCCAGTTGCAGCAGTAAGTCGTTGTGGTCATCCCAGCTTTCCTGCACGCTGTGGTANGCGCGAAAATTGGCGTCGGTCCGGTACAGCGTGCCGTAGTATTCTTCCTGCGTCCCCGACAGGACGCTGCCGGCAGGACCTGTACCCTTGATTCCAAACAGGTTATAGGAAAAAAGCCCGCTATACCTGTCTACGGGAAGGCTCTGCCCCCAGCCTGTCTCCAGGATAGCCTGGGCNACCTGCAGCGCCGCGGACATGCCGTTTCGCTTTTGGGTTGCCAGCGCCATGGGCGTAACCATATCTACAAANTGCCCTCTNTCAATGACCGGCCTGGCGTTGAAGAATTGACCGAAATAGATCTTNACTGTAACGACTTCCGACTCGATTTGCTGTCCGCCGGGCNTCGTGCCGACCGCGCGGATCTGTCTCTCCCCTTCGTTGACGCTCTCCGGCGTCCATTCTATCTCCTGTGACGGGTTTTCCGCTGTCCCCAGGGATCTCTGTGTCCCGTTGAAAGGGTTGCTCAGGATGTACTCCACCTGCGTCAAAGGCACATTTGCCGTGGAATGCAGCTTTTGACCGCCGGTGATCACCTGTCCGGGCCCCACGCCGCCCAGGATGAGGCTGGGCGCGGCGGATACGCTTACCCTGCGGGTATTGCTCGTATACACATTTCCGTGAGGATCCGTGACTTGTACATAGATATCCCAGGTGCCTGCCATATCCGGCCCGGGAAACCAGACTGCATCCCCCCATGGTTTTTCATCCAGCAGCACGCTCTCGCCGCCGGCGACGTTCTGTGCCCAGTACTGTGTGAGCGCGCTGTCAAAGTTTCTGGTGATGGACAACGTGACCGGTATCTTTCCCACATGCTCCGCATTAAAGCTCCGCAGATTGACGCGGGGCGTCGTATCCTCAGGCGGTACGCTGGCCATTACGGTTACGGCGGCGCTGGAATAGGCGTTACCGGCGGAATCATAAGCAATAGCGCGTATGGAGACTGGACCGTTCTGCCCGGGAGGCGGTATATGGGTATAGGTTTCCGCGGGGTCGGTCTGGGGGGAACGCGTGCTGCTTCCGTCTGAGAGGACGCTAAATTCATACTCCAGCCCTCTGGCCCTGAAGCTGACCTCCGCCCGCATTTGGATCTCTCCGGTCATGACCTGGCCTTCCCCGATCCCTTCGAGGCGCACGCTTGGCACAGGCTGCATATAGACGTTGACTGCCGCGCCGGCGAGGAAGTTGCCTTCCTTGTCGCAAATCGCCGCCGCCAGGACTGCGGGTCCGTTTANCGCCACATCCGGGATCAAGGTCACGGCGCCGTTCAGNTCGGAGGTACTGGCCGCGATTGTCCCGTCGCCGGCGACAGGATCCAGCAGAAGATACTTCACCCAAGCCGCNTCCTGAGGCGCNCCGTTCCCATACAGCAGGGACAAGGGAAGAGCGCCGCCGATCTGCTGCCCCGGCTGAACGCCCTGAATAGTGATCGCAAAGAAACGGGTCCTTTCCCCTGCCGCCGCAGTGTCAATCAGAACCTGTCCGTTCTGATTATCCCATTCCACACCGATCCCAAGGGCGCCGGCCAGGAGCCGCAGCGGTACATAAGTGCGGTCCGCTACGATCCTCGGCTCCACATCGCATACGTCATAACTCTCGCCCGCGGCGTCCCCATAGCATACCAGACGGTTGTCGATCCAAAGCTTCACATATGCGCCGGCGTTTCTGGTAATCGTTACCGTACGTGTTTCAGGCGACCACTCCACCCGGGCGCCCAGCGTTTCCATCAGCACCCGCAAAGGAATCAGCGTTCTGCCCTGGGTCATTATGGCTTGCTCCTCAGACCGGAGTAGCTGTCCGTCGATCACCAGATCCACTTTTACTGCGTCGTTCGGCGCGGCTGCCGCCGCCGGAGCAGGCCGGCCTGTCAAAGCCGCTACGAAAGCGAGGCAGGTTATCAACAGCAAGGCAAGCCTCATTTTATATGCTGTTCTTGTTCTTTGCCCTTTCATTTTGCCTCCATTCTAATCTAAGATGGGGCTCTGCCCCATAGAACGAATCTTTGCTCAGACAACCCGATCTTTCTGAGTAATAGATGAGTCCATGCATGACTTAGCCGCTCTGATTATGTTGCTTTAGAGCGGGTTAGTCAGGCGAACCCCGTCGGGATTCGCGCGCATGTCGCTCATCCCTTCCGCTCCGCGATGTTGCGATTCCGCAACGCTAGTATCTTTAGAGTGTATGGTACTAAGATGGGGCATCGCTATGGCTTCGTTAACAATTGCTCCGCTAAGCGCTCCGCCTCTTCGGCGTCGGCAGCGACGCAGTAGATCAGATACTCCCCTTTTTCCATCAGTATGGCGCCTTGCAGATAGAGAACTTCCTCAGGCGCATAGGATGCGTAGACTTCTTTCTGATAGGCAATGCGCGCTTCCAGGGCGGCGCGCAGCGCCTTTATCGATTCCTCCTCCGCGGCCTGCAGCACGACGATTTCTTCCGCCGTCGCCCCGCTGCTGAAATACCCCTTCAGCGCCNCTACCTCTTCTTCCCGGATACCCAGTAAAATATAAACCACCCCTGGATCGAGTTCTTCCAGGCGATCCCTGTAGTCCAGCTCCTGATATAAGCGCTCCGCCGATGCATCCACATCCATGCTGAACGCCGCCTCCCGGGCAGGATCCGCGCCGGCGCCCGCCGTAGCGCAAGCGCCGAGCAGGAGTATGCCCGCAATCAGAAAGCACACTACCGTAAAGCAAAGCATACGAATGCTTTTCATCGTCCGTACTCCGTTTNCNATGCTTTGATCGGGCCGNTTAATAACCATAATCGCGNACCACATGCCGTTTCAGNTATTCCAGCCATATTTTACAATACTCTTTATTTAAGTGGACGCCGTCGTTTCCGGCTTCTTCCGGCAGGAAACCTTCCTCATTCACCATGCCCTGAAACACATCCAGATAGTAGACGCCTTTCTCCCATGTCAGCTTCTTGATTTCTTCGTTGAATTCCAAAATACGGGGAATCGTAAAGTAACTGCCCTCCTCTGCCTTCTTTTGCGAGACGGGCAATATAGATTGTATATACAAAACCGCTTCCGGCTGCAGTTCCCGGATCCTGTCTATCACTTCGCCGTAGGCCTCGATAAAGCTCTTCAAGCTTCGCCAGCCAAGCTCGTTGATCCCGGTCTTGATATAGATCTTCCCAAACTGCCGGTCGTTTAACGCTTCCGGTATCGTGATCCTGTTTCCGCCTGTCTCCAGGACGATCGCTTTGGTCAGCAAGGTTGTGACATTCACACCTTTCTCCGTATAAAACGTCGCCTCTCCGGTCAGGCCGGAATAGAGCATCAGTCCCATGACGCGGGAATCTCCGATAAACAAAGCGTCGCGAAAATAGAATTCATCTACCGCCGGAGAAGAAGGTACGGGATAGAATGTCTTTCTCCATTGCTCTTCCGGATCCTCTTCTATCTCTGATTCTACCACTTCTTCAACAATATCTTCAACAACATCTTCAACAATATCTTCTTCTACTTCTGTCGCATTATCATTTCCCGCATCGCCCGGATTTGCTTCCTCTTGGGATTCNAAAGCAGCCGCANTCTGCGGTTCCGGCTTCTCCTCCGTCTCCGCCTCCGGCGCGGCTTCTTCCGGTTTCATACTCTCAGGATTCGCTATTTCCGTATCTTCTTCCGCCCCTTCCGGCTTTTCGGAAGTATTCTCTGCTGCGCCATCTGCGCTATTGGTGCTGTCCAGCATCGGGTCTGTCCCTTGCGCCGGACCGGGAAGCACGGCGCCGGCTGTCCGGTTATCGGCGGCAAAAATAGACGAAACACTATGAATCGCGGCGTTTACGGCGTTTTTCACAGGCGCCGTATTAACCGTTGTCCCTGAAATGAGGGCAAAACAAGCCAACACCGCAATAAATCCATAAAGTTTTCGTTTTTTTTGCTTCTGAGGCTGCATTCCTGTCTCCCTTGTAATTGTATCTTTATTATACAATATAAAGCAGTTCTTTTAGCATACAATTTTACAAAATTTTTACAAAAGCAAAAAAGTGAGACAGTGCGGAGACTGTTTCATCTTT
>WRNN01000113.1 GCA_009776595.1 Clostridiales bacterium | reverse complement strand
GTTTATCGACCCGCGATGGCTGTTGGCGCAAGGCTGGGTGACGGAGGCGGAACTNGACGCCCGCTGCGGGGGAATGGACGCTTACTCGATCCATTACGAATTGGTATTTGATCAACAGATGATCCTGCTGCGTTCGGCTTTTGCCCGGCTTCCCGGCAGGATCGTAGAGGAATATAAAGCCTTTGACCCCTTTTGGTTAGAGGATTATGCGCTATATATGGCGATTCGGGAGCAAAACGATATGCAGCCCTGGTATGCCTGGCCTGACGAGGCGCTGCGGCACTATGAGCCGGAAGCCCTGGAGCGCGCCCGCCTGGAAAATCGCAGCATGATGGCTTTTTACCGCTTTGTCCAGTGGGCCTTCGACGTCCAATGGAGGGAACTGAAGCAGTATGCGGCCGGAAAGGGCGTCGCCCTGATCGGCGACATTCCCATCTATGTCTCCGACGACAGCGCCGAGGTATGGAGCAGGCGGGAAATGTTTGATACAGACGAAAGCGGGGCGTTTCGCGCCGTCGCCGGCGCGCCGCCGGACTACTTTACCCCGGATGGCCAATGCTGGGGCAATCCGCTTTACAATTGGGAATATATGGAGCAAGAAGGCTATCGCTGGTGGATCGAGAGGATGCGGGCGGCGCTGGCCCGTTTCGACAGTGTACGGATCGACCATTTCAGGGGCTTTGAGAGCTTTTGGTCCATTCCCTCGGATTGCCAGTCAGCCAGAGAAGGAAAATGGGTCAAAGGCCCGGGCGCAAAGCCTTTTCGCGCTATGGCGCTTGAACTGGGCGCGCTGCAGGTGATCGCCGAAGATTTGGGCGTCATCGGGCCGGAAGTCGAGGCATTGCTGGAGGAAACGGGATTTCCGGGCATGCGGGTACTGCAGTTCGGCTTCCTGGGCGACAAGCGGCATCTGCCGCATCGCTATGAAGAAAACAAAGTCGCCTACACAGGCACCCACGACAACACCACCCTGCTGGCCTGGATGTACGAGCTGCGCGAGGAGGACAGGAATGAAGCCTTGTTGTATAGCGGTTACGAAGGCGACTGGCGTATGGGCGGCCCCAATTGCGGCGTCTGCCGGGCATGGATCCGGCTGCTCTATCTATCCAAAGCCCGCATGGTCATTGTGCCGATTCAGGATTTGTTGGGCTTTGGCGGCGATACCCGCACCAATGTACCGGGCAGCCCGGAAGGCAACTGGCGCTTTCGCATTACCCGGGAAGCGCTTTCCCAGATCGACCTGGCTTACTATAGGCGCCTGGCGGCGCTGACGGAGCGGGACGCGCACGGGAACAAGAGATAAGTTTCGGGCAGGAATCTACAAAGCACCGGACTCCCCCAGCTTTGCTTCCTCCATCTTCACGATATTGTGCTTCCATCGCCCGGTAAGGATAAAGGCGGTCACGAGCAACAGGACAAAGGCGCTCGTGATCGGCGCCGCCATGCCTACGCCGAACAGGCCCCAACCCAGGTAGATGCCAAAGAAATAGCTCATCGGCACCCGTAAGAGGACAGAGGAAACAATGCTGTTCATGAGGGTGAAGGACGTGTGTCCGCCGCCCAGAAGCAAACCGTTGCAGCAGAATAAAAAGGGTATAATCAGCTGCTCAAAGCTGACGGAGCGCAGATAGGGCAGCCCGCTTTCGATCACCGCCGCTTCGCTGCTGAATATGGAGATCACGTTCGTCGGGAACAGGCGGACGTAAGCAAACAAAGAGAAGCTGATGAGCGCGGATACCGCAATGCCGATCCGGCAAGCTTGCGCTGCCCTTTCCGGCCTGTCCGCGCCGAAGTTCTGCGCGCTGGTCACGGAGACCGACTGGCTCATGGCCTGAATGGGCATAAAGGCGAAACCGTTAAACCGGCCGCAGGCGCCGACAGCCGCCGCGCCGTTCACGCCGCCGACGACATTGACGATGGCGGTGACAAACAGAAAGGAAAGCGTGGTAATGCTGTTTTGGATGGCGGTGGGCAGTCCGAAGCGGATGATCAGCTTGAGCTGCGCCATATCCATCCGGAAGGACGAAGGCTTAAAGTCGAAGTGGAACTTGTGCCGGATCATGTAAACGATGCAGCAAATCATGCTGACCCCCTGCCCGGTGACGGCGGCAAAAGCGGCGCCGATGACGTTCAGCCTTAAGACGCCTACTAAAAGCAGCGCCAGCAGAATATTGGTGACATTCGCGATCACCACGAAGTAGAAGGGACGCTTGGAGTCCCCCAAACCGCGAAGAATCGCGCTGAAGGCATTATAGCCGAAGATAAAAATAATGCCAAACAAGGTGATCGTAAGGTAATCGCTGCTTTCCTGAAAACACTCCGGGGGGGTTTGAATCAGGTTGAGAATGGCATTTTTCGCGAACAGCATAATCGGCGTGATGACGATCGCAAGGCCCAATAGCATGGTGATAATGGTGGAAATAACTTTCTTCAGCGCGGCCTGGTTCTCTCCGCCCACATACTGACCGATCAATACCGTGGTCCCGTTGCCAAGGCCGACGACCATATTCGTCAGGAGCAGAGTGACCTGGCTGCCGATATTGACGCCCGACATCGCCGTAGCGCCGGAAAAACGCCCGACAATGATCATGTCCATTACGCCGTAAAGGGATTGAACGACATTGGAAGCCATAAGCGGGAGAGCAAAAAGGATCAGATTCTTCAGNACGCTTCCCTCGGACATATTTTTCTCGAAGTCTGCCATGCGATCATACTCCTTATTATCACAGTTATCACAGTCATCACAGTCGATCAGGCAACGGGAATTGCCGCTCGTAAAAGTTTTTGCCGGGTTTGTGACTTCGCAATTGTAACATAATCATACAAAAAAGTAAAAAAGTAAAAAAAATTGTCAAAGTTGAATATTCTTGTTGGCACAATTGCCGCGAATCAGTTATAATAAGTGCAACGCCCGCGGAAGATTCCCGTTCTGTCAGGCGTGAAGCACGGTCAACAAGCAGGAAAGGAGTGGTCAGGTTCAAAGAAAACCCAGACAACCGGTCGTGTCGCTTTATTAATTGAACAGCGGGAATGTTCGCCATGTACTTATTCTTTTGTATTTTACAACCGGAAAGGTGTTGAATGTAATGGCTGAAGTTGCTGTGACGACAGATCTTGACGCAGAAGTAATACTCACTAATAAAGAGAGATTATTCTATTCCTTTGGCGTTGTAGGTGTTATTGTCCCCTTTATGCTTCCCTTGTCGTTCCTGAGCTTTTTCTGGACNGACGTTGTCCTGATGCCTGCTACAGTAGTCGGTACGTTTATGATGCTTTGCAAGCTTTGGGACGCCATCAATGACCCCATCATCGGCGCCATCGTCGACCGTTCTTATTCTCCCAAGGGCAGATACAGGCAGTGGATCGTCCCTATGGGCTGCATTACCAATGTCCTGTGCGTTCTGCTTTTTGTAAAGATCCCGGGCGAACTGGGCATGATGCAGTATCTCTTTTCCTTCGGTGTTTATTTCATATTCTTTGCTTCCTACACGGCGTTGGAAGTGCCGCATCTTTCGCTGATATCCTCCTTGACGACGGACTATCAGCAGCGCGGTATCCTCACCTCCTGGCGGCAGACTTTCGCCAGTTTGATCATGATGCTCATCAGCGCAACGGCGCTGCCCGTTATCGGCGCCATCGCCCCGGGAAATCCGGCGCGCGGATACCTGCTGACCATGATGATTTTCTGTGCGATATCGATGCCCTTCTATTTCTTATGTGTCAGCGGGGTCAAGGAACGCGTCATTCCTTCAAGGGAAGAAGTGAAGGTTCCGTTTATGGAATCCTTTAAATGCCTGAAAGGCAATGTGCCGGCCCTGTGCCTGATGGGCGCGATGCTGACCATGGGCTTGGGCGCCGGTTTTGGCGGCGCAGGCATGTATTTCTGGACCTACTATGTCGGGAACCAGATGATGATGGCGCTAGCCGGAACCATCAACTCGGCAAGCAGCCTTCTGGGCGGCCCCCTGTGCGTGCTGATGCTGAAGCTGATCAAGAACAAGCGGAACATCGGTATGCTGGGTTGGACCGTCAGCGCGGCTTTTGGCGTGATCGCCCTGTTCCTCCCGCTGCAAGGCGCAGGCCTGCCCGGGGCGAGTACCAGTTGGTCGATTTATGCCTATATCGGTCTATCTGTAGCCAGAGGCCTCTTTGGTCAGATGACGCTGATCACCATCTTCTCCACGATGCCCGACGTATCGGAGTACACAAAGGTGAAGTACAACTTGCGTGCCGCCGGGTTTATCGTCACGATTATCTATTTCTTCTGGAAACTGGGCACCTCCTTTACCCAAGGCATCCTGGGATGGGTCCTGGGCGCGCTGAATTATGCGCCGGGCCCCTATGGCTCGCAGCCTGATGCGATCCTCAACTGGATCCGGACGAGCATGCTCATTTTGCCTGTGGTGTTCACCGCCTTGGGCGTCCTCTGCTTCATCCCCTATAAGCTGGATGAAAACACCCATAGAGAGATGCTCAAGACGATTTCCAGCTCGGAGTAGGAAACGGCTGGCCGCTCAAGCGCGGACAGCGCAGTACAACTTAACTAAATGCATGAATGCATGATAAAACGCCGACCGGCTTTCCTAGCCGGCCGGCGTTTTTCAAGCTGCCCCATCTTAACAATCACCCAAGGGGATGCCGCATCGTTGGGTTATGGGCGGCAGCCTATGTTGGTATTATATGCCGAGGAGCCGCTTTGCGTTGCCCCCCAGGATCATATCCTTTTCTTCATCGGGGATAGCCAGGGCCATAAGCTGTTCTTTTTCCGTCTGTGCATTGCTCCAGGGGGCGTCCGAAGCAAACAGGATTTTATCCGCGCCGTGCCGTCGCACAATCCTGACAAACTGATCATGGGGAAAGTATTCGAAACCCATGGAGGTGTCCAGATAGATATTGCGCCCGGCCAGGCAGGACTCCACGTCGTCCCACTGGTCATGTCCACCCAGATGCGCGGCGATCAGGACGCCGCCGCGCATTTCTTCTTCTATATGCGCAAATTGCTGAGGGCTGCTCCTGTACGGTGGGGAAAAAGCGGGATCATAACCCGCGTGAAACAAGAGGATCAGCCCTTTGCTTAGGGCATAGTCATAAATCCGGAGCATACGCCGGTCGTCCACGATGAAATCCTGGTATTCCGGATGGAATTTCAGCCCTTTCAGACCAAGCGCCACCACAAAATCGATGGCGCTTTTGTAGTCTTCCGCCAGGGGATAAATACTGCCGAAGCAGACCAGCCTTTCGGAGCGGATGCCCGCGACCCATTCGTTCACTTTGCGCATCTGCGATTCATTGGTAACGACAGGCTGTACGACGGACAGGTCGACGCCCCAGTCGTCCATATTCTGCAGCAGGCCGGATACCGTTCCGTCGCTCACCGGCGTATAGATATAGTTTATGCTGGCAGATAACTGGTACATCGCCCTGGGCGCCAGTTCGTCCGGGAAAATATGGGTGTGGAAATCGATAATCATCTGCTTGCCTTCCTGACTAAGTCTATGAATTGGTGGATTTTTTCGGCGTCCTTGAACCCGCCGGTTTCCACGCCGCTGCTCACATCCACGCAAAAGGGAGAGAGAACGCGAAGGGCGTTGCTTATGTTCTGCAGGTCCAGCCCTCCCGCCAGGAAATAGGGTTTGCTGTGCAGCTGCTGCAGGAGGACCCAGTCAAAGGTCCTGCCGCTGCCGCCCCGCTGGTCCGACGCCGCGTCAAAGAGCAGATAATCTGTGTTTTCGGGCAGGG
>WRNN01000112.1 GCA_009776595.1 Clostridiales bacterium | reverse complement strand
GCTTAGGCCACATATTCGGGTTTACATATAAAGAAAACTTCAATTATCCCTACATAGCACGATCGATCACAGATTTCTGGCGGCGCTGGCATATCTCGCTCAGCAGTTTTTTCAGAGATTATGTCTATATTCCTCTGGGGGGGAACCGGCATTTACAAGTGAGGAATATGCTGATCGTATGGCTGTTGACCGGCTTATGGCACGGTGCGTCCTGGAATTTTGTCTTATGGGGGCTTTACTATGGCGTTTTTCTTATCGTAGAAAAATGGGCAGACAGGAAAGATTTGACGCTGCCTGGGCCGATAGCATGGTCTGTGTCCATGATGATTGTATTATTTGGATGGGGCATTTTCTATTTCACCGATTTCACACGGCTGATCCAATTCACAAAAGGCTCACGGCTGATCCAATTCACAAAAGGCTTTTTTTGCGTAAACGGTTTATACGCATCACAGTACATGAAAATGGTTACGGTATGGTATCAGAGTTTTTGGTTATTGGTAGCGGGAATCCTCGCAGCAACGCCGCTGCCGCGAAACCTTTACCATAAGTATATCGCTTGCCGAAAGCCGCTGGCAATCCTGTGGAACAGCGCTGTGACAGGCTGCGCGTTGTATCTATGCTTCATTTTTCTGGTTGGTGAGAGCTACAATCCCTTTTTGTATTTCCGTTTCTGACGGCTCCGGTAAAGCCTGGTAAACACCTTTTCCGAAAGCGGGTGCGCATCGTGAGAGACAAGGCAAACGGCAGTAATACAGTATCCGTAGTATGCTTTCTTTTTGGGCTGACGCTGTTATCGGTTACTACTTTATCCGCGATTTTCAGTACAGAGCGGGTTTCTGTTTCAGAGAATCGTGTGCTTGCGGCAAAACCTTTGCCGACCCTTGCCTCCGTGCGCAGCGGAAGCTATTTTCTTGAATGGGAGCAGTTTATAGCAGACCACATTCCTTACCGAACAGCATTTCTGCGGCTTTCCGGCAGGCTGAAAACCATGTATGGCGTAGAACGCGAGGTACAGATGGTGACTATTCCTGCCGACATAGGGGTTTTTCAGGCAAACAGCCCTGACGCTTCGACGCCCGCGCAAACCATGCCAGCGCAAACCATGCCTGCACAAACCACGCCCGCGATAAAGGATGCGGACTTCCCGAAGGAAGGGAACGCGCCAGCCATCCCGGAAGAAAAAGCGGAAATCCAGCAGGATGTATTGATTTTACCGGATCGTTTGCTGGAAATCTATCACTATAACGAAGACTTATGCAATCAGTATGTTTCCACACTGAATCAGGCTGCCTCCATCCTGCCTGAAACCATCCGCATTTACTCAATGGTAATTCCGTTAAGAATCACATTTGAAGACGCTGCATACAGCACGCTGTCCGATTCGCAGGAGCAGGCTTTCGCACTGATTGCCGCCCACTTATCCGAACGCATACAGTTTGTGGACGTATACAGCCAATTCGAGAAGCATAAAGGGGAATACCTGTATTTTCGCTCAGATCATCACTGGACCGCGCTGGGCGCGTATTATGGATTGGCGACTTTCGCCAAGGAAGCGGGAATCGATATTTTGGATCTTGATCAGTACGAAGCAGTGTCGAAGGATGGCTTCTTAGGTTATTTGTATCAAATGCTGCCGGACTCGGCTGTTAAGGATCATCCGGATACGCTGACGTACTACATACAAGGGCAAAAAAATAATCCCACAGTGGTCTATTCTTATGACAGCGATCATGTTTTGCAAACATATACCGGTACAATGCTGCATCTGCCAATGTTTGAAGAATCAAGTTACGGCGTTTTTCTGGGCGGGGACCAACCGCTGATCCAGATTGACGGAGATTCCGGCAACGGACGGGTTCTGGCGCTTGTCAAGGATTCCTATGGCAATGCCTTTGCCCCCTGGCTTACGCCCTATTTTAGCAAAATCCTTGTCATTGACCCAAGGTACTTTCAACAGGATTTCTACAAGTTGCTGGAAGATAGGGGAGTTACTGATCTACTCGTCTTAAATACGATGAAAGTGACGATGCTCGAACAATATCTGGGAATCCTGGAGCGCCTGCTGAACCCGGCGAAATGAGGCGTCTTGTCAGATCAGATGCGCCGGCAAGATCCATACCTTTTCGGTAAGCGGCAAGCGCTCTTTGGCTAAACATACTACGGCTCCTGTTCCGACTTTTTTGCCGGGAATTGCATCCAGACAACGGAAAGCGCTTATCACGGACTTTGCCGGGTCGCTTGTGGTTTTGATTTCAATAGGATATAGTGTATCCCCATCGGCAATCACCAAATCTATTTCATTTTTATCTTTATCCCGGTAATAGAATGTTTGAATGCTTTTGTAGAAATCTCTACATTTTCATGCTATAGTATTTTTTGGTAATCCATACTATGGAGAACGGCGATATTCAATCAATAGCGAGGTGATTTGCGTTGGAATATACTACCGCGAAAACAGTAACAAATATTCTATTTGCTGTGGGAACNATNCTNATTCTTTCCCTGTTTCTGTTTTTGGANAGCGCAGTATTCAATATTCTGCTGCCTATCGTTTTTATTCTCGCATTCGGTATGTTTATAGCAGGCGTTATCATAACGGTCAAGTATTACAGGTGCCCTTATTGCCATTGTCTGATCCGGGTAAGGTACCGTACTCCCGATTACTGCGCTGAATGCGGTGAAGCACTGTAAAAATGGGCGTATCGCCCGCTTCATGGAAGCGTGTAGCCTATATATAATCCCTGAACTTTTGTTGCATAATAAAAACCTATCCGGAACAGTTTTTGTTTCACTGTCCCGGATAGGGAAGAGTCAGGCTGTATTTAGTTTAGTCAGGCTATCTCCAGACAGCGGTGAGCGTAATGTTAGAAGTAACAGGCGCGTTAAAATCATAGGGTTCTCCATCCAGCGCCCAATAGTTGAATGTGGAGCCTATTCGAACAGGATTTATGGGTTTCGGAACCCTGTTCCCGTAGCTTACCAGCTTTATCGAAGGCGTGATGTAGCCGGTGGATGTGAATGTTACAATACAAATGCTCGGCGTCCATCTGGCGGTCAGGTATAGGTCGGCGGTGACGGTGCTGTTGAAATTGTACGCTATGGCGCCATTATACCAGCCGGCAAAGGTATAGCCTTCCCTGACCGGGTCGGCAGGCCTGGCGACCTTCTCCCCTTTTCCGGCTGTCGCGGTGAACAGCGCGGGAGAACCGCCCTGGGAATCAAAAGTGATGACATGCCCGCTGGTGCTCCACACTGCTGTCAGAGTGATATCCGCTTCCACAGGCGCACTGAAATCATATGGCGCACCGTTCAGAGCCCAGTATTCGAAAACACTGCCGGCTTTGACCGGTATCGCGGGAAAGGCTACTCTTGCCCCCGCGTTCACGACGGCGGCAGGAGGCGCCGGGATACCGCCCTGGGCGTCAAATTGTACCGTGTAGGAGTTTTGGCTCCATTTGGCTGACAGATAAAGATCAGAGGTCACGGGCTGGTTAAAGTCATATTCCTCGCTGCCATTATACCAACCGGCGAATAGGACGCCTGCTTTAACCGGATCTGCCGGCTTTGGCGCGATCGCCCCGTCAGGCACAACAACCGCTGGGACGGCGCTGCCGCCCTGGGAGTCAAAGGTTACGGTGAAGGTATCCACAATGCCATTCGCCCGTTCTACGTTAACGCTAATGGATTCTGTCTTTACACTGGCATCTTTCGCTGTGGCAGTGATTATGGCTGTCCCCTCCGAAATCGCCGTAATCACGCCGTCGACGGATACCGTAGCTATCTCCGGATCGGAGGTCGTCCAGGTATAGTTGCTATGGAACATATACGCTGCGTCCATGCCTGTCACAGACGGGACGACAGTCTCGCCTGGTTTCAGGGATAAGGTATCCGCGACAAACTGCCAGTCCTGTCTGTACGTCTGGGCCGAAAGCTGCGTAATCCGTGCGCCTGAAGCCGCGGCCGGCGGCAGCGAATCGCCGTTAATGGTACAGATGACGCCTGACAACGCGTTTGCTCCGGTGACTTGGTACTCGTCTTCCGATAGAAACGCTCCCGAACGGTCAAGTGTCTCGATCCGTACCGAAATATCGCTGGAGGAGCGGATGATTCTTCCCGTCCTTACCTCTATAGTATAACCACTTTTGGGAATATAGCAGTTGATATTGGTTCCGTATTCGTCGGATTCCCATGAGTTGTACACGAAATTATTTTCCATAAAGCCCTGTTGTGCTTCGCCTGTAGCGCGGGCGACGACAGTTCCGTTGGAATCGTATACATACACGCTTAGGCCGGAATTCTGCGGTGTGGAAACCAGCGGGTCGGAACTTCTGATCTCCACCCGGATCATATCGGACATGCCCACTTCAGGCAGGTGAGAGGAGGTCTGCGGCATGGAGGATTCAAAGCGGGTATATTGAGAAACCGGTTGATCAAAATGATTTGATTAATAACGAACAAAGCTCTGGGGTCGGCAAAAACCGTTAAATGGTGCGCACCGGGCAGGTTGATGAAGGGGAAGCGGCCGTCGCCGCTCATGCTTATGCCCGTCACAACCCAATCGCCCCTTTTGCTATAAATCGTACCCTCGTAAATGGATCTATCGCCGTATTGACGGTAGATGGTGTTCGTTGCTGTCAGAAAGCCGTACTCGCAGCCGATCAACGTAAGGTCTTTGCCTTCCCATACGCCGAATATATCGTCGCCCAGCACATTTTCCCGGAAATATTTTAGGCTTCTGGCGTTTCCGTCCGTCAGATTGTTGTTTATGGCCGGACTCTTATTCAGTATACTGATGTATTCATCCATATCCGAAATCGCCCGCGTGCCGGTTGGCGTCCTATACAGAACGGGGATCTCCTCGATGTATTCCCTGGAGGGCGAGAGCTGATACATATTCGGCGCATTACTCGACCAGTTCTTTACCCATTTCTTGGATATCGGCCTGACAAAAATATCATAACCGATATCCAGCAGAGCGGTAATTATCGAACCGGCAAAAAGATTCACACCGCCTGTCTCCATGGCTTCATAGGTAATATGCGTGCCTGTAAACGGTGTGGCCAAGCAGATGCATTTCTCAACTTTATCTTTATTTTCGGCGCTCTGCGCGACATAAGTGGAAGCCAGAAGCCCGCCGTTGCTGTGCGTGATAAGGATTACTTTTTCATAGCCCTTGGCATTAATGTCTGCGGCCAGTTCCTGGGCGGTGACGTTGAGATCCTGCAGCCAGTTATACGAGTAAAATTCCACCTCGTATACATTGCTCAGTCCATTAAGCGCAAGACATGTTCTTAAACTGGCAATCATTGGCGCGAACATCATCAAAAGCCCTGTTTTATCAATGTTTCTGTTCGCATAAGCGGTCATGCCGGTTCCCTGTGGATCGTTGACAAGTTCAGCCCGCATACCCAATTTGTCGTAGCGAGTTCCGAGAGCAAGCCAACGGCTGCGACCCATATCTCAATACCGCCGAGTTTCTGACTAAAAAGGCGGGACTCCATAAACCCCGGAAGTATATAGATCGCCTTTTTGGGGGAAGAAACCGCCGCAGCAGGAAGCGGCGCCACCAGTGAAAAAAGAAGGACGGAAACTAACAGAAGCGAAACAGCCCGAAAGACAATAGTTTTTGTTTTCATATCTTTTTTCTCCTATCCTATTTATTTAAAACGAACTCCCGCTTAATCTGTTCCTCCGCACCTTATTCGGGTTTAGCCTGAATTTGTACGCCTCTCCAAGCGGCTTTTCCTCCTTT
>WRNN01000111.1 GCA_009776595.1 Clostridiales bacterium | reverse complement strand
AATCTTTTTTGTCCATGACATTATATTGCCACTTTGAAGGAATCCTTGCTCCATTTCCTGATTGCAAATAGGACAATTCATTTGATCACCTCCGNAAAAAACTTAAACCTCTCTGCACTGTGTCAGTATTGTCACCCTATCGACTTTCCATATAATNGAAATANTTCTCCGCTCAAACCTGCTTCCAGTTTACGAAGCGCCGCNCTNAAGTTTTCAACGTGATATTCGACTTCTTCCTGGGTGTTGGGATAGATTACCGCAATCCCATCTTTATCTGCTTGGTCAAGCTCAAATTTGAAATTATATCCGGAAACGAAGAATCCTGCGCTAAGTATCGTAAAAGAGG
Source organism: Clostridiales bacterium (assembly GCA_009776595.1). Lineage (GTDB taxonomy): Bacteria > Bacillota > Peptococcia > DRI-13 > UBA5745 > WRMS01. The sequence goes on along the minus strand of WRNN01000111.1, from coordinate 5,460 downwards.
GCGACAAATCACAAAAAAGGCCGAATGTATGATTGTTTTCGTTTTTCTTTTGTACATAATATGCGCTTCCCGAACCGCCCAAAAAGATATGCTCATATTCCTTTGGTGAAAAGGCTTTCCTGAGAGCCTTTTTCAGAGAAAGCCCGGAGACAAGGGACGGGCTGGCAGGATCCTGAAATGCGCCCAGCGTTTTGAGATCCCGGATTCCTTGCGCATGATTGATCATGTCTACAGTCTCTTTGATAAGCGGTTCATATGTCTTGAGAAATTCCCTGTTCCATTTGGATAGCTGTATTTTTTCTTCGCTGCTGAAGCAATAGCTGTACCCGTTCGATTCAACGGGCTTACCGAATGCTTCGCTTAGTTTATTCTCTATATCGGAAGAATCAAGAATTCCCGTCTTTTCATCCCCCGCTTCAATGCATAGGTAGACAGGGTTTGTTTTTTTGCCATAATCAAATTGTTTGATTAGTACAACATGATTCGACCTATAGGCGTGCCGGTAATAGGCATTGGGAAACGTATCCATTTCGTTTGTGCCGGCCAAATAAGGCGTCGTGTCAATCTGCGGAAACCAATATACATTATCCAGGTAAACGGAAATAGCCCCGAAACTGAAGGGGACAGGTGTTTTCTTAACGAGTTCGTGCAAGAACAGATGTTCTTTTTTGGGAATACGCAAAGTATAATTCCCGTTATCATCTCTTCTTGCGCTNGACATAGATTGACTCTGTTCACGACCGTATTCATCAACGGTGATGATATATTTCTGTAATTCAGGATACTTCTTAACTATTTTTTCGATGTTCCCATTCGAAAACATAAAGCCCATATCGCTGTATGGTATGCCCAGTTTCTCAAAAGCCGCTTCGATAAAATCAAGAGTGTCCTTGAAAAGCAAGTCACTCTTAAAATTGACAGATAGGGTTTTGTATATGCGCATTTGTCTTTCTCCTGCTAGATCTCCAATGCATATCGTTGCTCCCTAAAAATACGATAGCATAAAAATCTTGAGATTACCACATAATCATTCAAGCCCTGAAGTGGATATGACATCGCCGCAGAAGGCCTTTTGTTTGCTGTGATACACTTTCTCAAATCCTCTCTGTTGCTTGTTCAAACGGCAGCACAAGAGTATAATCAACAGGTGACAGATTAGCACGCCTGACAGATTAATACGCCGGCATGATGCCACAGTACTCTAGAAGCACGAGAAATAGGAGGAATAAGCTTATGGGTTTGCTTGACAGATTATTTCGAAAAAAAAGTAAAGAGAGTTCAGTTCAGCCTATTTCGAAAACGCCTGCGAGGATAGATAAAACGCCTGATTATCCTATCCCTTTCGGACACAATACAACCTGGTACGCGATAAAAGACGTAACGCCGCAAGAAGTCATAGAAAAACTGGAACTGGATCTCATTTGCGAGTCAAATTGGGAATCCGGCCTTGCGTATGTACATTTCAGCGATGATGTTTTTGTATCACCCGGTGTAGGCGGTTATGTATTGGTTATTGATTTACTTGGGTTAACAAGAAACGCGGACCACGATATGGTGAGGGAGCATGGGCGTTTATTTGATGAGTTTTTTTATTTTGGCAGTCACACAGTTGCCGACTATTACGCTTGGGCAAAGTTTAAGAATGGAAATTTGATCCGCGCGTATGCTTTCATCGGAGACGCCGGAGAATTATTCTGGAATGAAGGAAGTATTACAGCAGAGGAGATGCAGTTGGGCTTTGATCAATTTCCGGTTTCTGATGAACCATTTGAAGATGACGCAGTTATTCCGGACGAAGAGAATGTGATGGATATAGCGAGCGCCTGGAGCATAAATCCCTCATTCGATGGGGCGAATCTTGAAAAATCTACTGGATACATCTGTAGACTAAAATCCTAATCCATCATTGCCTGCCTGTCTCTCTTGCACACCTGAAATCATTTCTCCGTCAAGGTCAATTCATAGCCAAGTGCGTCCACATAGCGAATCAAGGTCCGAAGCGTAGGGCTTCTGTCTTTTGCGCCGGTTTCTATCCTGCTGATCGCCTGCTGTGTCAAGCCTGTCGTTTCTTTGATGTTATACTGAGTCAAATTTCTTGCTTTTCTTGCCCTGGCAAGTTTTAGCCTGAATTCAAACTCCTTCTGTTCGGCGTCAAATTTTCGCTTAAGCTCCGGATCGGAATCCAGTAAGGCGTTTAATTCTTTAAGCTCTTCTGTCGGGTCAACTTGTTTGAATGGCATTGTTAGGCCTCCTTACAATAGATTTTGCTCATTTGCTCTGTTTATCGCTGTATCAATATCAGTTTTTTCCGTTTTGCCCTTCTGCTTTCGACAGACATGAAGGAAGTGAACATTATCCTTGTCAACAATAATATACATTATTCGATTATCAGAAAATTTAATTTCCCACAGCTTTCCGCGCAACTGCCTTGTGTTGATGAATGGAAACGCTTCCATGCCATAGTTAATAATGTTATGTCGGATTCTATATCCCTCCATCTGCTCTTCTTTCGGCAGATTGTGCAAGTATTCCTTAATCAGATTCTTGCCGCCTTCGGTATAATAATCATGGATGTTCATTTTTCACCTCTAATCAAATATACATCATATTGGCTGTATTGTCAAGGCAAATGAAGGCGTACCCTTAACGATCCGCGAAACAAAACAAACAAGGAAAAAGGTTGAAGCGGGAGTTTAGTCGTATGGTATAATTGTCGTGGTATAATTGTCGTAGGATTGAATGTCAAAGGTACCGTACAGCAGGAGAAGCCGAATGGATTGGCAGGAGCGAAGCCGGCTTTTGGTCGGCGACGACAATATGGAAAAACTCAACCAGGCTCACGTGATACTGTTCGGTTTGGGCGGCGTGGGTTCTTTTGTTGCGGAGGCGCTGGTCCGGTCCGGTTTGGGGAATCTGTCGCTTGTGGAATATGACCGGGTGACGGAATCCAATCGAAACCGGCAAATACCGGCCCTATGCAGCACAGTCGGCATGGCTAAAATTGAAGCGACCGGTGCAAGGCTGCTGGACATTAACCCGAACCTGCATTTGTTTCAATATCCTATGAAAATGACCGCGGAGAATCTGGAAGCCATCCTGGAGGGAGAAGCCGGGCTTCCGACGATGATCGCGGACGCGATCGACGATCTGCCGGCGAAGGCGTCTCTTATCATCAGCGCAAAAAAGAAAGGCATACCGATCATCTCCTGCATGGGGGCAGGATACAGGCTCGACCCATCCCGGCTCAGAATCGGCGATATCAGTGAAACCCATACCTGCCCTTTAGCGCGAAAGCTAAGGCGAAACCTGAGGGAGGCGGAGATCGATAAGGGCGTGCCGGTAGTTTGGTCCGACGAAATCCCTGCCGCTCCCTACGCAAGGCCTATACCGGACAGGGAGGATACAGCCGGAGACGCCGGAGACGCCGGTCATGCGGGCCCTGCCAGTATGATCTTTGTACCGGCGGCAGCCGGCTTGCTCATGGCGTCCTATATCATCCGCCAGCTCATCTTGTGACTTGCGCCGATCCATGCGGAAGCCCGATCAATTAAGGAAAGGAAGGACCATGGGCGACTTATTCTCCGAACTGCATACGGAACAGGCAAGGAGGCAAATGCCGTTGGCCGCCAGGATCAGGCCGGAGAAGCTGGAGGAGGTAGTCGGCCAAAGCCATATACTGGGTCCGGGCATGCTCCTGCGCCGGGCGATCGAGAGCGACCAGCTTGGCTCTTTGCTGTTCTATGGACCGCCCGGTACCGGAAAGACGACGCTTGCCATGGTCATCTCCCATACGACCAATGCGGTATTTGTGCCGATTAGCGCCGTATCTTCGGGGGTGGCGGAGCTGCGGCAGGTCATCCGGGAAGCAGAGGAGAGAATGCATTTGCATGGCAAGGGAACCATTGTCTTTATCGATGAGATTCACCGGTTTAATAAAACCCAGCAGGACGCTCTTTTGCCAAGCGTGGAAGAGGGAAAAATCGTCCTCATCGGCGCCACCACGGAAAATCCTTACTTCTCAGTGAATGCCGCTTTGCTGTCCCGCTCGCGGATCTTTCGCCTGGAACCCTTAAGCGAAGAGGAAACGATGCTATTGCTGAAGCGGGCGCTGGAAGACAAAGACAAAGGCCTGGGTATGTTTCGTACGGAAGTGGCGCCGGAGGCTTTGGCGCATTTCGCCGCCGCCGCGCGGGGAGACGCCAGGCAGGCGATCAACGGGCTGGAACTGGCCGTGCGGTCCACAGCGCCGGGGCCCGACGGGATTCGCCGGATAGATATGCGGACAGCGGAGGAATCGATACAGGAAAGGGCCATTGTCTATGATAAAACGGGGGACCAGCATTACGACGTCGCCTCCGCCTTCATCAAGAGCATGCGCGGGTCGGACGCCGACGCCGCCATACATTATATGGCGCGTATGCTGTCCGCCGGAGAAGACCCGCGCTTTATATTCCGGCGTATGCTGATTTTAGCCTCGGAAGACGTAGGGCCCGCGGATCCCATGGCAATGGCGGTGATCGCCGGCGCCGCGGCAGCCTATGAGCAGGTGGGTTTGCCGGAGGGCAGGATCATTCTGGCAAACGCGGTGATTTACCTGTGCAACGCGCCGAAAAGCAACGCGGCGGTCGTTGCCGTGGATAAGGCGCAGGAAGATGTGCGAAATGGCAAATACGGCGCCGTGCCCGCGCATTTGCGCGATTCCCATTATCCCGGCGCCGCCGGTTTTGGCCACGGGCTTACTTATCAATATCCGCACAGTTTCGGCGGTTGGGTCGAACAGGACTATCTGCCTGAAGAAATGAAGGGAACACGCTACTATATACCCACAGGCATAGGCAGGGATACGGGGCCGGCGATGAGAAAGCCGGAACCTTCAGCAAAAAAAGAATCAGGCGAAAACAAGAGCGGAGAAGGATGAAAAAAGTGATACTCGCCCTAAGCGGCGGCGTGGACAGCAGCTACGCGGCCTTGCTGCTTCTGGAGCAGGGATATGAAGTCGAAGGCCTTTGCCTGGATTTATTTGCCGGCAGCGGCGCGCCCGCAGGCGCTCTGGAAACAGGAAAAAAACTGGGGATCAAGGTCTATGTTCAACAGCTTCATCAAGTATTTCAGCGGGAAGTCAGGGACTATTTCCTCCGAACCTATGCCGCCGGGCAGACGCCGAATCCCTGCGTGGTTTGCAATCCTGCCATCAAATTTGCCGCTTTGCTTCAGACGGCGGAAGAACAGGGGGCGGAGCACATCGCTACGGGACACTATGCCGGCTGCCGCTATGATCGCGAAACGAAACAATATCTACTCTTACGCGGTAGAGATGAGAAAAAAGACCAAAGCTACTTTTTATACCGGCTGGAGCAGGAGGTCTTACAGCGCGTTCTTTTTCCTTTGGGCGCTATGACGAAGGCAGAAGTCAGAGAGGGCGCTGCGGCAGCCGGTCTTCCTTCCGCGGAAGACAGGGAC
>WRNN01000110.1 GCA_009776595.1 Clostridiales bacterium | reverse complement strand
ACGGCTACGAGATCAGCCTTACCCGGGAGCAGCTTTTGACGCCGCAGTATTCTTATCCCCGTGTAAATGAAAGCGACGAAGGGGCGGAGCTGGTATTCCCCCTTATCGCGTATCGGTGGCGGGAGGGAACGGATGACCTGCGCGCCCTTCGCGATGCTAAGCCCAGCCTGATTATCGGGCAGCGTAATCCTTTTGAACATACCAATCCCGCTTTTGTAATAGGCGTAACGGAGATTCTCGTCAGCGACGCTGCTTGTGAAGCCTGGCCCGCGGCGACCACTTTTCCTCTGCCCGGACTTATCGCAGCCGGAGAAACAGTGAAACTGCAGCACCCGGATTTTGGACTGGTCAAAATGCATTATACCCTGGACGGCAGCGCACCGACTGTGCTTTCGCCCATGTATAATCCCAGTACGTATCAACCCGAGCTCAACGCGCCGATCCCGATCCTCGAACCGACTGTCATCCGTGTGCTTGTCACCGGATACGGCAAGGAGGACAGCGAGATCGCCACATTTTATTTCACGACGAACTAAGTACTGCGGGAGGGCGCCATGTACGGATTCGCAAACGCCAAGAATTTAGTGCCGGCAGCTTTCATTTGCTGCGTAGCGCTCCTTTCCGCCGCCTGCGGAGGCACCGGGCAAGGGACGGCGCCAGCGGGATCCGGATCTCCAAGGCAAATGCAGACGGAAGCAGCGGCGGATAGCGGGGATCCCGAATATGAGGCGCTGGTCATTCAGGTCGAGGGGCTGCGGGAGTTGGACGGCGATATCGCGGAAGTCAGTATAGCGGAGCTGCGAACCTTACCTCAGCAGGCGCTGGAAGGCAGCTATAAACGCACCACCGGACTGTATGAAGAATTCTTTATGGAAGGGCCGCTGCTGCAAGACGTCGTCGCCCTTGCCGGCGGAAATCTGGAGGACTATGAAGGCCTTGGCATGATCGGCCGCGATAATTATTATTGTCTGTTTTCCCGTGATGTGATCGACGCAACCCCGGATTTGATGCTGGCCGTCAAAGTGGACGGAGAGCCGAGACTCGACGAAGACAAATACCCGGCCTGGGCCGCGGTGCAGGGACAGTTCGGTCCCTATTGGGTCAAGCAGGTCGCTAAAATCATTCTGTACGAGGAAGTGCCGCGGAAAGCCATTACCAGCGTCTGGACCTTCGACAGCCTCACAGAAGGTATCGCGCGCAAGGAGTACGAATACTATGGATCCCGGGACATGGCAGTGGATCTGGAACAGATCTTTTCCCGGCTTGACTATGTGGACAGCAAAGCTTTCTTCACGATGAAATCCGCGGACGGTTTCAAGAAAAACGAAGCCATGAATATGGTCAAATCCCGGTACTACATCAAGATCGACGGGGCGGACGCGCCGACAAACGTGGCGCCATATATACAACTGGGAATGAATGTACAGAAGATCGCCTGGTTTTCCACCAATGCCGACGCTGTGTTTTTTCCGGACTTACTGCCGGAATACATGGATACGAAAGTGATCAAGGGCGAGGCAGGCATTCCCCTTGATGAGCTCCTCTATGAAGTGGAGGTTGAATCGGTCCGGGCGGTCCAATTCGACCTGCTGGGCAGGGCAGGCGAGCACTACAGGGTTCAGGGCAGCGAGCTTACCGACGCGATTCTCGTTCCGCTGTCTGATGGAAGGGCGAAGGTGGTCTGGGCGGAGGGTTACGATTACGCGGATATAGACAGCCTTATGAGAATACGGCTGGCGGAATAGTGTGACTTATCTGAAAACGGGTGACAGGAGGACAGGACTCTTGTGACAAAACACAGACTCTTCATTCCAACAGGGCGATTCTGTATCGCGGCGCTTTTGTTAAGCGGCTTATTGCTTTGCGGCTGCGGGGGACGTCAGGATACTGCGCTTTCGGATGCGGAAGCAGCGGCGCTCACCGATATCTGCGGGATGGATAGACAATCCTTCGGGGACGTCACGGAGCAGGTAATGACAAAGGCGCTTCAGGCGAAGTTCCGTGCGGTGGCAAAGGTGTACGAAGCCGGGCGCTTCTATGCGTTCATCCTAAAGCCCGTGGCTTACAACGGTCCCCTTACCCTTGCGGCGGTGATCGACGGCGATCATAACGAAGTCGTTGGTATACGCATTGTGCAGCATACAGAGACGCCCCATTATGTGCGGGATATGGAAAGCGACTGGTTCGTCCGGCGTTTTGCAGGCAAAGCGGCAACGGCCTACCTTGAGGCTGTGCGTTTATCTGCCCGGAATGAGCGGGACATCGTAGCCATCACCGGCGCGACGGTCACCACCGAAGCGATCGTCAACGGCGTCAACGCCGCTATCGGCGTGTATCAGGAACATGTTCTGGGCGAAGCGGCAGGGGATGTGCCGTACATGGTACGTTTTGAGCCGGGCGAGGGCGACGGGCCAGCTGAGACGAAGCGGCTGACTTTTCGGGCTTACGGCCTGATTGTAGCGGAAGTCAGCCTGGAGGATATCCGCACGCTGCCCTCGGTGAAAAGAACAATGCAAATCCATTCCAGCCAGGGCGTGACCCGGCACGAATTCCGCGGGACACGCCTGTCAAATATCATGGAATATGCGGATCCCAAGCTGTTGGAAGACTATAGCTGGATACTGGCTGTCGGCGTGGACGACTATATGTCGGGTATCGGCATGGAGGAAGTCAAAGCGGAAAATAAGGTGTATGTGATGTATGAAGACAACGGCGAGCCCCTGACCAAACTGGACGGCGAACCCGGTTCGATGCGGATCGTGGTACTGGACGACGTCTTCGGTCAGCGTTTCACCAATTATCTCCTGGAAATCGTATTGGAAAGTAAGGAGCCGTTCTGATGAAACGACCGGTTTTCAAAGCCATTCTTTCTACCTTGTTGTTTTTGCTTTTTGCTTATCTTGCCTTCAGCGGCGCGCTCTTATATTTCGGCAAGACCGGCCTTATGCTTGGGGTTTCACGAAATACATGGCGGGAAACCCATGCCCGGGCTGCGTTTTCTATGGGCGTTATTGTTTTGCTGCATATGGTGCTGAATATTCGCCTATATCACGGCGAATGGAAGACGCTGTTCCGGCGCGGACAGGGGATAGCCAAAGCAGGCGCCGGCTCTGGCGGTGATGCTGCCGCTTCGGACACCGTGCGGGAGGAAGCGCAGGTTAATGGGAAAAGTAATGGGAAAGATAAGGAAAACCCTTCGGCGATCAGAATCTTCTTAAGCCGTTTTAGCCTGTTTCAGCTCATGACCATAAGCTTGATGGCCGCTTTGGGCGTCGCGGTCAAATCGGTGATTACACCTGTGGCGCATATNCTNACNGGNCCNNTNTATATNCCCGGGGGCGTTGTGGCAGGCGGCGTGTATATGATGTTTCTTGTATTGGCCGCATCCCTGACCGGCATGCGCGGGGCGGCTATGTTGTGCGGCCTGTGCCAGGGCGTCATTGTTCTCGTTGTCGGCGTCGCGGGCTCCCATGGCGTCCTGAGTATACTGACCTATACCTTGACGGGCCTCGCTGTGGATCTGCTATTGCTGCTTATGCGGCATAAAGGCTGCTGCGTGTTATGCTGCTTCTTTGGCGGCATGGCGGCGAATCTGACCGGAACGCTGCTGGTCAACGTTGCGTTCTTCAGCCTGCCCTTTATTCCGCTTGTGCTCAGTATGGCTGCCGGCGCGCTTTCCGGCGGGCTGGGCGGCGTCCTTGCCTGGGTCTTGACAAGCCGGCTGAGAAAGTACCGGGTTGCCTAGTACTCCGCACGATACGGCTTCCGGAAAACGGCGCCTTTGGCAAGGCCCTGAACACTTGGAGGTTAGCAAATTGGCTAAAGGAACAAAGCTCGTGATAGGGATATCCCTTATTCTGGTATTGATTGTCGCGGTTTTTGCCAGGCTTAACCGGGATGCGATCCTTGCCGTGCGGGAAGCGCAGGAAAATGAAGCGTTCGTCGTCCGCGCGGGTGACAATATATTTACGGTCAGCATGGAAGATGTGGAAAGCCTCTCGCCGGCGGATGTATCCGCTAACTACAAAACCAGCGGGCTGGCTGCTGAGACAAGGCTTTATCAGGGCGTAAGCCTGCGCTTGATTCTGGAGTATCTGGGCATTCCGCTATCGGATTATACGACGGCTTATTTTTATGCCGCAGACGGCTATGCTTCCGCGTTGACGATGGAGGAAGCCATGGACAGCGACAATTGCTTTATCGTTATCTCATGGGATCACCAGTCTTTAGGTACGAAGGAAAATGGCGGCTCCGGCCCGTTTATGATGAGCCTCCCAAGAGATCGCTTCAGCCAGCGCTGGTGTAAGTTTCTGTTGGAGATCGCGCTGCGATGAGATAACGGTTCGGATACCTGGCCCGACAGGAGGGAAGGCGTATGACATCGGATATCCCCGCGATAGAGCTGGATAACCTGAGGGTAGGATATAAGAATAATTCCCCTTTGCTGACGGGCTTTTACCTCACGGTGCAACCCGGCGACTGCGTCGGTATACAAGGGCTGTCCGGCTGCGGCAAATCTACGCTTTTACACTGTATCTGCGGGTTGATCCCCCGCAGCATCGATGCAGAGATGAGCGGATCCGTCCGCCTGTTCGGGCGGCCTGTAGAAGACTATCCTCGACAGGAGCTTGTGCAAACCATTGGCGTTGTATTCCAGGATCCTGAAACACAGCTATTCTGCGATTCTGTGGAGGATGAGATTGCTTTCGGGCTGGAAAATATCTGCCTACCCCCTGCAGAGATGTCCTCTCGGGTAGAAGAAAGTTTAGCGCTTTTTGGCCTTGAGAAATACAGGCTGACTTCGCCCAAACATCTTTCGGGGGGAGAGAAACAACTGGTTGCCCTGGCGGCAGTCCTCGCTTTGCGGCCCCGCATCTTATTGTTCGACGAGAGCTTTTCCCAGCTGGATGAAGCGGGTAAGGCACGATTGCTTGCTTGCATTGCGTCGCTGCGGGACAGCGGCATGACGATTGTGATGGCGGATCACGATCCGGAGAATTTGCAAATTGCTCAAACGCGGCTGCACATGGGGGCGGCGGACGCGGCGGACGCGATGGACGCGGCGGATACTATGGACGCGGCGGATGTGCCTGATACGCCAGATGCGCCCGCTACGCCTGATGCACATGACGCGCCCGTTGCGCCTGACACGTCCGATGCGTTGGATACTGCCGGCGAGCCTGGACCTACCCCTGTAGAAATCATCGGCGACGGAACGCGGCAGATGCAGGATAGGGAACAAAGCCCTCCCGCGGCGATTCGTCTGCGGGAACTCCGGTTTGTCTATCCGGGAAACGAAAGCTTTATGCTGGATATTCCCGATTTAAGCCTCTCAGCCGGCGTATGTACGGCTGTCGGCGGGAACAATGGCAGCGGAAAGACTACATTGGGCAAGCTGATCGCGGGGCTTTTGCGCCCGTCAAAGGGAAGCGTGCTTCTGAACGGAGAAGACATCGCGGGCTGGCCTCCCGCTAAAATTGGCGCCGGCGTCGGTTATCTTTTTCAAGAGCCGTCCAGACAGCTATTTGCGCCTACGGTTCTGGAAGACCTGAGTTTTCCTCTTGTGCTCAAAGGCATGGACAAGGAGGAAGCACTTGCGCTAGCGCAGGCGATGCTGGATCGCTTTGCTATGGGGAGCATGGCGGAAGCGGTAACCTATACCTTGAGCCGGGGCGAAAAGCAACGCCTGGCGATCGCGTCCCTGATGATAAATACGCCGGAATTTCTGGTGCTGGATGAACCGACGACCGGTCTTGACGCCCGCTGCAAAGGGATACTGGGCGATATGCTCAGGCAATTGCCGGCGCTTGGCGTTGGCGTTCTGCTCATCAG
>WRNN01000109.1 GCA_009776595.1 Clostridiales bacterium | reverse complement strand
GGACGGACGAATACGGCGGAACGATCGCCAACAGGGGACGTATCGTTATAGAGATACTCGAGGCTATGCGCAGGAAGACAGGAGACGATTTCCCCATATGGATTAAGATCAACTGCAAGGATCTTGTGGAAGAATCCATTACCTTGGAGGAGTGCGTCTGGCTGTGCGGGGAGTTGGAGAGGCGGGGCCTGGATGCGATCGAGCTGAGCGCAGGCATGGGCTATGGCCGGGATTCCTCCCCCAGCAAGCGTATCGCGAACGAAGACGAAGAGGGAAGCTTCGCNCCGGAAGCGCTGATCCTGGCGGACAAAGTCGGGATCCCGGTGATCAGCACCGGCGGTTTTCGTACGCCCGCAGTGATAGAGCAGTGGCTGAACAAGGGCGCCATTACAGGCATTGGGCTTAGNCGTCCGNTGATCTGTGAACCCAATTTGGTCAACAGGTGGAAAGCCGGCGATCCAGGAAAAGCCCAATGCATATCCTGCAGCAGGTGCTATCGGCCGAAGAACGGCTATGGCTGTCAGGCATCTTCTGCATAGGGATTATTGTTCGACAGACTTTTTACGTATACCCAGATAGGCTTCTTTGACCCGTTCATCTTCCAGCAACTGNCGCCCTGTCCCTTCCAGGGCTACGCGGCCTGTTTCCAGCACATAGGCGTAATCGGCAATCTCCAGGGAATTGAAGGCGTTTTGTTCGGCCAGCAGTACGGTGATCCCCTGTCCTTTCAGGCTGGCAATGGTTTCAAAGACCTGCCGGACGATCAGCGGCGCCAGGCCCAGGGAAGGTTCGTCCATCAGAAGAAGCTTTGGCCTGCTCATTAAACCCCGGGCGACGGCTACCATTTGCTGTTCGCCGCCGGAGAGCGTGCCGGCATATTGCTTGACCCTTTCGCGGATGATGGGGAAGAGGGTCATCATTCTCTCGATATCTTCATGGATAGCCGGCATATTTTTACGCAGATGGGCGCCCATCATCAGGTTTTCCCTGACGGTAAGGTTCGCGTACAGCCGGCGCCGTTCGGGTACAAGGGCAATGCCGCCCGCTAAGATTTTATGGGGCGCGTCCGGCAGGGGCTGCCCGCCGAAGGTAAGCGATCCGGACTTTGCTTTCAGAACACCCGCAAGCGTCATCAGGAGGGTGGATTTTCCCGCNCCGTTCGCGCCTACCAAAGTAACGATTTGCCCTTCGGGTACGGTCATGCTGACGTCGTTNANCGCATGGATACGCCCNTAGTACACGTTAAGCCCTTCGATGCGTAAATCAAATTGTCCCGTTTCAGTCATTTTTCCAGCTCTCTCCCAGATAGGCTTTGAGTACAGCCGGGTCTTTCTGTATTTCATCCGGGCTGCCTTGCGCTAATTCCCTGCCGAAATTCATAACCAGTATATGATGGCAGAGGTACATGACCAGATCCATATGGTGTTCGATCAGCAGTATGGTAATCGCAAAGTCTGCTTGAATTGTCTGAATCAGGCGGGCAAGCTCCATGGACTCCTCCGGGTTCATCCCGGCAGCAGGTTCGTCCAGCAGGAGAAGTTTCGGTTCAAGGGCCAAGGCCCTTGCCATTTCCAGCTTGCGCTGCAAACCGTAGGAGAGGCTGTCGGCCTGATGGTCACGATAACGGGCAATGCCGACCTTTTCCAGATAGAACAGGGCCCTGTCCCGCAATTCCTGCTCCCCGCGTTTCACTTTACCGTGCATAAAAGGCAGGTTCAATACCAGCGCTTCGCCTATCGTATACAGCCTGTGGTGAAGATCAACCGCCGTGATCACATTCTCCAGAGCAGTCAGCCTGTTGAATAAGCGGATATTCTGGAAGGTACGGGCAATCCCTTTCCTGACAATGACGTCCGGCGCCAGTTTGGTGATATCTTCGTTGCCCAGAAAAACTTGTCCCGCGGAGGGCGGATAAACGCCGGTCATCAGATTAAATACTGTGGTTTTTCCGGCGCCGTTGGGGCCGATGATGCCCATGATTTCCTTTTCTTTTACCTGAAAATCCAGCCTTTCCGCAGCCACAACGCCGCCAAAGGACTTGCTCAGGTTCACAATTCTCGCGGCAACTTCGCTCATTCGGAAGCCTCCCCTTCCCCGGCGGATCCCGCTGTTCTCTTCCGGAACAATTGCGAGAATTCTCTATAGCCGAATATGCCCTGAGGCCGCAGCACCATGATGGCCACCAATACGCCGCCATAGACAACCAGGCGCCACATTTCGGCTGCCCGCAGAATCTCCGGGATGCTGGCAAAGAGAATCGCCGCGATCACCGGCCCGGTGAGGCTGCCTATGCCTCCCGCTACGACGGCGGCGGTCAGCATGGTGGATTGGACATTGGTGAACATATTCGGCTGAATAAAGCAAATATAATGGGCGTGAAAAGCGCCGCCGACGCCGGCAAAAACGGCGCTGATAAACAAAGAGCGCAGACGGACGTTAAACAGATTGATTCCCGCCATTTCCGCCGCCACGTAATCCTCCCGCAAGGCGATGGCCATCCTGCCGTAGCGGGAGAAGACGAAGTTCTTGGCGATAAAAATAATGATGACCAGAGCAATCAACGCCACAGGCAGCGTGGAGTATTTCGTCAGGTTGGCTATACCCCGGGCGCCGTTAGTGATGGAAAGATTCTCTAAAGTGACGCGTACGGCTTCTCCAAAGCCCAAGGTGGCTATGGTGAAGTAATCGCTGCGAAGTTTAGCCCGTAAAGTCGGGATACCGATGATCAGACTGGCCAGACCGGCCATACATGCNGCCAACGGAATCGACAGGAAAAAAGACAGACCGTAAGTCTTCGTACAGATCGCCGCCGTATAGGCGCCTATAGCGATAAAGGCGGCATGTCCAAGGGACATCATCCCGGTGAAGCCGGTAAACAAAGCTAAACCGGTCACGGATATCGCCTGAATCATCGCGATGGTCAGGATGCCTTGGATGTATACAAAATAAGACAGCGAAGTTCACCTCAGACTTTCTCCTCCAAATATTTCCCGAACAGACCGGAGGGCATAAAAAGAAGGACGGTGATCAGAAAGGTGAAGCTGAACACGTCCCTGATCGTCGAGCGGATGTACACAGAGATGAGAGATTCCAATACCCCCAGAATCAGTCCTCCGACGACGGCGCCGGGCAGGCTGCCCAGGCCGCCGATGACGGCGGAAACATAGGCTTTATTGGTGATCCAGCCCATCGTAGGATAAGCCATGTATTTCAATCCGAGGAAAACGCCGGAAATCCCCGCCAGCAGGCCTGCCAGCACAAAGACAAGACCGATCACATAATTCAGGTTCACGCCGTTGATTTGCGCGATAGTGGAATCATAGGAAGCGGCCCGTATAGCGATACCGGTACGGGAATGCTTGATAAAGTAGTTCATTACAAGAATAGCCGCGGCAGAAAAGAAGATTGCGAACAAGTCCAGCTTGCCGATGGTGGAGCTGCCCAGGTTTACCGTCGCTTGGGCGAACAGCGGCGGATACGCTTTAAAGCTGGCGCCGATCGTAGCGTAGACGATGTTTTCGAGAAAAATGGACGTGCCCATGGCGCTGATCATGAAATACAGCGAAGGCGCGTTGCGTTTGCGCAGGGAGCTGTAGGATATACGCTCGTTGAGAAAACTGAGCAAGGCTGCGACGATCATCGTGACGATGAGCGCCAGGGGAAAGGGCATGCCAAAGGAAGTCAGCGAAAAGAAGCCTACGTAAGAACCAAGCATGATGATGGAACCATAAGCAAAATTGCTGAAATTAAGTATGCTGAAAATGAGGGAATAGCCTACAGCCATAAGCGCATATACGCCGCCAACGGCGATTCCGGTCACCAGCGTCTGCATCAGCATGATGCGGAACTCCCTTCCTCCATGCAATCCTCTCCCCGCAGGGCTTAACTGATGCCTTTATAGAAGGTGAATTCGCCGTTTTTCACGGTTTCAATCACAGCGGATTTGCCGGTGGGGTTATGCGTCTCCGGTTCAAAAGAAATGTTTCCGGTAAGGACCTTGAGATCTTTAATATTCTCTATATATGCCGCTATCTTATCCGGGTCGGTTCCGCCGGTGCCCTTAATTGCGTCGATGATGACATATAGAGCGTCTACGGCAAATACAGGGTTAGGCATGACCGGGTTTTTGCCCCATTTTGTATTATACGCCGTAACCCATTCGGCAAGATTCGGGTCTTCCAGACTGGCCAGATTGACGTAGAAGCAGCCCTCGGTGGCTGCGCCGCCAAGTTCGACCAACTCCACGCTGGCCCAGGCGTCGCCGCCCAGGAAGTTGCAGGTAAGGCCCAATTCACGGGCTTGCTTCATCGCGAGTCCGGCTTCTTTCTGCATCGTGGGCATAAAAACCAAATCAGCGCCNGAGTCTTTGATTTTACCAAGCTGCGCGCGATAATCCAGCTCTTCGGANCGGAAAGCTTCATCGGCTACGATCGTGCCGCCGAGTTGGGTATATACGTTTCTAAAATGTGCTGCCAGGCCCTGAGAATAATCAGAGCCGATATCGATGAAGATAGCAGCTTTTGACGACCCCAGGTCTTCCACGGCAAAATTAGCGGCGACCAGCCCCTGGTAGGAGTCGATGATGGTAGTGCGGAAGTTATAGGGATGAAGGGATCCGTCGTCATCTACGGTACATTTTTCATTGGTGGTCGTGGTGCCGATCATAACGATTTTAGCGGGCTCGGTTACGGAAGTGGCGGCAATAAACACGCCGCTTTGCGCCGGGCCGATGATGGCGCAGACGCCGTCGGCGACAAGCCGGTTCGCCACGTTGACCGCTTCGGTTTGATCGGCTTTGTTGTCATAACGCTTAAATTCGATAGGACGGCCAAGTACGCCTCCCGCGGCATTGATTTTCTCGATTTCCATATCAAGCGCATTCTGTTCGGACTCGCCCCAAAGTGCGGAACCACCGGTGAGCGCTACTTCATGACCGATGAGGATTGGCTCGCTTCCACCGCTGTTACCGCCGCCGCCACCGCAGGCTGCCATAGATACCGTGAACAAGCACACCANTAGAAACGAAACAGTTTTCCTTAACATGNAGATCCCCCTCCATTATTTAACATGTTCTCGTGTTCGCGACAATACAAAACTAGATTTAGCTGAACTGCAATCGTTGACGTTTCTACATTATATTCGATTTATTCTTTTTATACAATAAAATTATACAATAAAAAAGTAAGTCAGCTTTCTTTATACAGTTTTCCGGCTGTTGCTTCCGGCACCTCGTTTTCGTCCCAAAAATGCCTTGAACGCCGCATGAAATCGCTGGTTACGTTGAAATATTGATGTTTAACAGCGTCAGATTGTGCCGCGCGGGAAGGATCGTCCCAGGTGAGGTCCACACAATACCATTCCCCGTCCAGGCGGACCATATTCCAGGCATGTTCCCCGCTGGTAGCGGCGCCGCGGACAGTAATACACTCGATATTTAGCATATCCATGAACAACTGAAAGGTCGTGGTATAGCCCATGCAAACTGCTCTTTTTCCAACCAGCAGCCCGTAGGGGTTATCGTTGTCCGGGTCTGGTTTGGCGTCGGGCGCGTTGCTGAGGCTTTCGCTGTCATAGTCGGCCCACTCGATGATCCAGTCATGGATGGCCAGCTCCTTATCATAGGCGTCCATATCTGCTGTAATGAGCCCGGCGATGATTTCGGTGCAGATATCCAGGATTGTCCTGTTTTTTTCTGACAGGGCGCTGCTGTCGCCGCCAGTCCATGCCGCCAGGATGGAGGCGGGATCATAGACGTCGTCCATAGTCTCCGCGGTTTCAGGCTCGACGGGCGTTTCCGGTGTATCCGGTGTTTCCGGCGGCAGGAGCGGCGCCACTAGCTTATCGGCGGATGCGTCCTCCTCTTGCGCCGGTCCCGCCTCTTCGACTGCAGCCGTTTCCTCCGG
>WRNN01000108.1 GCA_009776595.1 Clostridiales bacterium | reverse complement strand
CGGTAGATTGAGGATGCCGTCGATATGAAGCACCGCCGACAAGGTCACCTTCGGAAAGTCAAAGCCTTTTGCTACCATCTGCGTACCCACCAGGACGTCCGCCTGCCCCTCCTGAAAAGCCTTCAGGATCGCGTTGTGGCTGCCGGCCCTGGCGGTGCTGTCCATATCGAGGCGAAGCAGGGACAGCGACGGGATTTCCCCTGTCAGATAATCCGTCACCCGCTGCGTTCCCGTACCCATGTACTGCAGCATTCTNCCGCCGCAATGGGGGCACGCGTCCCACAAGCCGCTGGTATAGCCGCAGTAGTGGCAGATCAGCCGCTGACTTCCCGCTCCCGATACTGCTCCCTGCCGGCCGGCGGTCCCGGATCCTCCGGCGGCTTCCGCCGCGCGGTGGTAGGTCAGCGAGATGCTGCATCTCGGACATTCCAGGCTCCTTCCGCAATCCCTGCATAGCACATAGGTATGATAGCCTCTGCGATTGATTAGCAGAATCGCCTGTTCGGCTTTCGCTTTCCGCTCCCGCAAGGCTGCCAGAAGCGCCCTGCTCACCGGGTAGGGGTGGCCTTCCTTCATCTCCCGGCTCATATTGATCCAGCGAATGGGCGGCATTGGCCGCGTTTCTACTCTGTCCGGCAGCCGGGACAGGCGGATCTCCCCCCGCTCGGCGCGAAACAGGCTTTCCAAATCCGGCGTCGCGGAGCCGCGCAGAACCACGGCATTCCATAATCTGGCTAACGCTTCCGCCGCCTTTCTGGCGTCATAACGCGGCTCCGGTTCGGACTGCTTATAGGTATTTTCGTGCTCCTCATCCAGAATGATCAATCCCAGGTCCGCAACAGGCGCAAAGAGGGCGGAACGGGGCCCGATGATCAGCCTGGCTTCGCCTTCCCGAATCCTTTGCCATTCCGCGTATCGCTGCCCCGGGGTAAGGTTGCTGTGCAGAATGGCTACCTGGCCCGGAAAGCTTTGCTGCGCCTTGGCCGCCAGTTGGGGCACAAGGCTGATCTCCGGAACCAGGTATATGGTTTGCCTGCCCAGCGTTCCCGCCAGGGAAGCCAACCGCAGATATACCTCTGTCTTTCCGCTGCCGGTTACGCCAAAGAGCAGATGCTTTCCTGCTTTTCGCCCCAGGATATCCTCTTTGACCAGGTCAAAGGCTTTCTTCTGTTCCTCTGACAGGAAGGCGCTGAGATTGGCCTCCATCATGTCTGCCGTTGCTTCTTTGCGGGGTTCTTTTTTCGTTTGCCGGAAGCCGCTCTCTTTTCGAAGGCGCCCGGATCCGGCCCATTGTTCGGCTTGGGCAAGCGCCTGCCTGTCCCATCTCTGCACAATCCTTTTGTCGCTCATGCCCCTGTCGCCTGTCTTCCGGATCCCGTTCCAAAGCGCTTCCCATGCCGGATCGATAAACAGGCTTTCCTTCGTTGCGCCAGAGTTGGCGGGACTCTCTTCCGCTGTGTAGTAGCGTATTTCCGGCGCCGGTCTCACCGCGGGCGGCAGAAACAACAAAGCTGCCCGATGAAGCGGGCATACATAGTATCGCGCCAGCCAGCGGACAAGCGCCAGCCCTCTTCTGCTGATCAAAGGCTCGGGGTACAGCGCTTCGCCAAGTTCCTGCATTCTGTACGCTCCGCGCCGTTCTTTCTGCAAGCGGAGGACAAGGCCCTCTTCCGGCTTTTCCCGGACTTTTACAGAAAACAACATGCCGGGAAGGCATACCTGCCCTTCCCGGATCGCGTAGGTTAAGATCAATTCTTTGGCTGAAGCCGGATGCAAGATCAAGGTTACCGCAAACATCCGCGCCCTTACTTCAGTTGAAAACGGGATTTTAGTTCCGTAACTTTATCCAGTTGCTCCCAGGGCAAATCCAAATCCTTTCGGCCAAAATGTCCGTATGCCGCCGTATTTTGATAGATCGGCTTCCGGAGTTTGAGCCCGGTCAAAATGGCGGATGGCCTGAAATCGAATATCTCGGCTATCGCTTTGACAATCTCCTCTTCGTCCACATTGGCTGTGCCGAAGGTATCCACCATCATGCTGACAGGCCTTGCCACGCCTATCGCGTATGCCAGCTGCAGTTCGCATCTATGCGCCAAACCGGCGGCTACGATATTTTTTGCCGCGTAACGGGCCGCATAAGCCGCGGAACGGTCGACCTTCGTNGGATCCTTGCCGGAAAAGCAGCCGCCGCCGTGGCGCGCCATACCGCCGTAAGAGTCCACAATTATTTTTCGCCCTGTCAAGCCGGAGTCCCCCATTGGCCCGCCGATCACAAAACGGCCTGTCGGGTTGACCAGGAAACGGATTTGCTCGTTCATCAGATCCGGCGGTAAAACCGGCAGAATGACCTGTTCGACGATATCCTGCCGTAATTGTTCCATTTCGACATAGGGGTCGTGCTGGGTAGACACCACAATGGTGTCCAGGCGCACGGGACGATTATCTTCATATTCGACCGTGACCTGCGCCTTGCCGTCCGGCCGCAGATAGGGCAATTTCTTCTCTCTGCGCATCAGCGCAAGCCGGCGGCATATCTGATGCGCTAAGCTGATGTTCAATGGCATCATCTCTTCCGTCTCATCCGTCGCATAGCCAAACATCATGCCCTGATCTCCCGCGCCCAGCTCTTTCCTGTCGCTTGTCCCCTCCTTCTCTTCCAAGGCGTGGTCCACGCCCATGGAGATGTCCGAGGACTGCTCGTCGATAGCGGTGATTACCGCGCAGGTATGGCCGTCAAATCCAAGTTCCGCGTGATTATACCCGATGTCCAGAATTTTCTGCCGGGCCAGCTTGGGGATATCCACATAGGTACTGGTGGTAATCTCTCCCATGATCAATACCAATCCGGTCGTCAGCGCCGTCTCGCAAGCCACCCGGGAATAGGGGTCCTTCTCCAGCATCGCGTCCAGCACCGCGTCAGAGATCTGGTCCGCCAGTTTATCCGGATGTCCTTCCGTAACCGACTCCGATGTATATAGCTTCTTTACCATATTCGTTAAACATTCCTTTCCCGCCAAATCTCATAGACAGCCAACAGCAGCTCTTTGGCTGCATCCTCCTTGGACATCAGTTCCAGTTCCCTGCTCCTGCCATCTTGCCACAGCAGCAGCAGTTGATTGGTATCCGTCCCGAATCCGGAGCCCGGACTGGTGAGATCATTCGCCGCAATCAGATCAATATGTTTCTTATCCAGTTTCTCTTTGGCGTTTTCCCTCAGGTTCTGTGTTTCCGCCGCAAAGCCCGCCAGGACCTGTCCGGCTTTTTTCTCTTTGCCCAATTCAGCCAGGATATCCGTAGTACGGGTCAGATCCAGCGAAAAGCCTCCCTCCGCCTTCTTTATTTTTTGGAGGGATTTGACTGCGGGCGTATAATCCGCTACCGCCGCCGACTTGATGATGATATCGGCATTGTCTTTTTCCCGGAACACAGCCTCCGCCATCTCCCCGGCGGAGCGCACCATGAGCGTCCGGCACACAGGCAGGGCTTTCAATTCCACAGGTCCGCTGACCAGCGTCACTTCGGCGCCCATGAGCCAGGCTTCGTAAGCGATGGCATAGCCCATCCGCCCCGTAGAATGATTCGTGATATAACGCACCGGGTCTATATCCTCCACAGTCGGTCCCGCGGTAACAAGGACGGAGCGCCCTTTCAGCGGCTTTTCGCCTTCCAGCGCGTATTCGATATACATGACGATGTCGTCGATCTCCGCCAGCTTGCCTTTGCCCACGTCGCCGCATGCCAAAAGGCCAACCTGAGGCTCGACGATCAGGCAGCCCCGCTCACGCAGGATTTCCTCGTTGATCCTGGTAGCCGGGTTTTCATACATAACAGTATTCATCGCCGGGGCAATCACGCGTCCTTTATCGAAAGCCAAAAAAGCGGCAGTCAGCGAATCGTCCGCCAATCCCCAGGTCAGTTTTGCCATAACGTTAGCCGTAGCGGGAGCGATGACAAAGACGTCCGCCCACTGGGCNGCGCCCACATGCTCCACGTCCCATTGCTTGACCTCGTCAAACATCCCCTGTATCACAGGGCGCCCGGTCAGCGTCTGCAGCGTAAGCGGCGTAATAAAGGCTTTCGCGGCGTCCGTCATCACCGTTTGCACCTGCGCGCCTGCCTTGATCAATTTTCTCGCCAGGTCGCAGGACAAATAAGCGGCAATGCTGCCGCTTATTCCTAACAACACATGTTTTCCTTCAAGTACTGTCATTTTATNCCGCCTTTGGGTTCGTCGATATCCAGTTTCCCATTGGCTATCTCTTCTAAGGCTATACTTACCGGCTTGATCATATCCGCCGGTACGTCCACTGCCGGCTTTCCGCCGTTTGTCAGTTCCCTGGCCCTCTTGGCTGTAGCCACCACCAGGCCGTATTTTGAATCCAGTCGGTCGGTAAGCTTATCTATGGATGGTTGACGCATTCGCTTTCCTCTCCTCCCTGATGATCTCTAAAATATGTTCTACCGCATCCGCTAAATGATCATTGACGATCGTATAATGGTACTTCTCCTCCTGGGTCATTTCCCATTGGGCGGTCATCATCCGGCGTTTGATTTCTTCCCGGTCTTCCCGCCTGCGCCCGGTAATCCGTTTGAGCAGTTCTTCCTCAGAGGGCGCTTTCACAAAAAGGAGAATACAGTTCGCGTCCATCTTCTGCGCGATTTGCAAGCCTCCCTGAACGTCAATTTCCAGCAGGCAATCCTTGCCGGATTCCCATATTTCCCGCACCTTATCCTTCAGCGTCCCGTAGCGGCGGCCGTGAACCTCCGCCCATTCCAGGAAGCCGTCTTCCTCTATCGTTTTCTGAAAGGCATACTCCGTATAAAAATAATACTCTCTTCCATAGACTTCCTGCGGGCTCTGTTTTCGCGTCGTGGCGGAAATCGAGAGCGCCAGACCGGGATCCAGCTTCAGCAATTCCTGACAGATCGTTCCCTTTCCCGCGCCGGAAGGGCCGGAGATCACAATCAGAAGCCCTTTCGTATCCGTAGTATCCGTAAATATCCCCTTCGTGTCCATCGCCCTCCCGCTCCCTGTCTTTTACCCAGACGATTGACTCGTTCTATTGAATGTTTTGCGCCTGCTCACGGAGCTTTTCCAATTCGCTCTTGATCTCCACCACAATTTTCGTCATGGACAGATCGTTGGCTTTGGCGCCTATCGTATTGATTTCGCGATGAATCTCCTGACAAAGAAAATCCAGCTTTCTTCCCGCCGGTTCTTCCGCGTCCAGAAGAGCGCGAAACTGTTGAAAATGGCTGTCCAGACGCACCAGCTCTTCATCTACGCCTGCGCGGTCCGCAATCATCGCCACCTCTTGTACAATGCGATTTTCATCCACCGGCTGCTGCCCCAGCAGCTCCGTGATTCTCAGGGACAGGCGCTGCCTGTAGTTTTCCACGATGCCGGAAGCATAATACAAAAGGNTCTTTCGCTGCGNTTCCAAATCATCCAGGCGTTTTGCCATATCCGCGGCCAGCCTGCCGCCCTCCGCTTTGCGCATCGCTGTCACCTGCGCAAGGGCGGCGTCGACAGGCACGATCAGCTGCTTCCAGGATTCTTCCATGTCACTGGCTGCCTCTTCGATGTGCATTACCCCCGGTAATCCGATCAGCTCGGCTACGCCGTAATCGGAAGCAATACCCAAGTCGTCCGACAGATCCCGGATAGCCTGATAATACATACGGGCAAGGCTCTTATCGATACGCATTTCCGTATCGAAGCCTTCCCCTCTTTCGACTTTTATATACACATCAACTTTACCCCTGATAAGCGAAGCCGCCAGATGCTGCCGGAGCCTTTCCTCAAGGGCGCCGTAGCTCCTGGGCATCTTTATCTGTATTTCGCTATAGCGGTGATTCACCGTTTTAATCTCGGCAGTTATACATTTCGCTTCCGTACGGGATTCGCTTTGCCCGAATCCGGTCATACTTTGGATCAATCAAACGCCTCCTGCCTGTCCGTATGA
>WRNN01000107.1 GCA_009776595.1 Clostridiales bacterium | reverse complement strand
GCCAAATACGTGGATAGCCTCAAACGGGATCAGGGATGACAAAGGGGACTTGACAAAGGCGGCTACTCATTCTTTTTTTCGACAGTCGAGTTTGACTTTGCCTTGCTTCTTTTTCTCAGCGTGAACCATAGGAAAACGCCGGCAGCCAGTATGATCCACAGCGGGGAATAGCCAATCAGCGCAATCACCAGCCATTGCAGGAGCGACATGATCGTGTTGGAGACGGAGTAAAAGCCCCGCCGTATCAGATAGCTCATATCGTCCATGCTCAGCGTATTCCAGCTGATCTCTTTTCGGATCTGAATGGGGTCGTTCTCCTGACGGATATACATGGAGACCGTCGCCATATTGACCTGGCTGTTCCATACCTTGAGCCGGCCTTCCAGGGATTCGATATCTTCGGTGATCCCGTCGATGATCCTTTGGATATAGACGATTTCTTCTACGCTGGACGCGTTCGCAAGCAGGTCATAATACCGCTCCAGGGATTTGCGTTTTGTATCCAGCCTGGTTTCCGCGTCGAAATAGCTATCTGTGATATCCTCGGTGTTCATGGAGCTGTTTACGATTTCACCATTTTCTCCGACATACTGGATAAATACATTGAGCTTTTCCGGCGGGACCTTAAACTCGGCATAAATGATCGAATAGGTCTCGTGATTTGTGATCGAATAGCTGTACTCATATCCGCCGAGCCCGGTCGCATAAGCCGCGATGCTTCCGTATAAAGCGGAAGCGTCCTCCGCCGTGATGTCCAGGGACGCGTTCCGGATGACTTTCCGGTCCGCCGGTATGACGCTGTCTGCGGAGGCGATTATTTCATCGGCATAGTAGCCTTCGCCTGCTGTGCTTGCATAGTCATAAGCGGAATCGTTGTAAGCGGGCGCTGAAGAGGCTGTCGACTGCGGCTGAGAAGAACCGCTTCCGGCCGAAGTGCTTGCGCTGCCGCCGCTTGAATTGCTGCTTGCGCCGCAGGCGGAAAGGCCGGAAAGGGCAATAAGCAGCAACAGGATGATACTCAGGTATTTTTTGATCACAGGACTCCCTCCTCTTTCGATCATGCCGGCTCGCAGCCAGCCACTATGGAGTTTAGATTTTATCATGCTAGACGAAGAATTTTAAAATATGTTCCATTAGTCAACTGCCGGTCAAGTAAGACCATGCAGGATCTATATTAGCAGCTCCGTATACCGTCGTCAAACCTGCGCATCAATGTTATATTTCGATATCACTTTGTAATTCATATTGTCATCCCCCAAAAATAATGGAGTAAGCTGTTAATACTCTTTGCGGTCAAAAAACAGGCTCCCTGCTATAAAAAACACTGTGCCGTAGCCCAAAACAATGATCAGCATATGTACCAGCTTGGATGCGCGAGGTAGCGCGCCAATCCAGAGCTTATACCATCCCAGGTATGAGGTGAACAGCATTTCGCTCAATACCGGGAAAAATGCGGACAGGAGATTTAGCGCCAGATACAGCAGAAGCAATAGNAGCATCGTCAGCGTACCGCTTCTCCCCAGAAGCGCGACCAAAGCGGCAAAACAGGCCAATACCGTCAATGGGATCAAAGGCAGTGTATAGGAGATGAACGTAAAGAAAACTGCTTCGACTCCCAGAGGACTTCCGAATAGCTGGTTAGACGCTATGCTTATGGCAAATACGCAGACAAGATATGCCGCTGTATAGGTAACGACAGCCAAAATCTTGGAGGCATACAGCTTCCAACGTTCTACAGGGCGACACAGTATTGCTCTCATCGTGCTTTCTGAGCATTCGACGGTGATGAGATCCGTCACGCCCATAAAGATCAGAAAAGGAATCACGATTTGCAGGAAAAAGGGCAGCGCGCCCATCGGCGTCGGCGTCAAAAATAGCGATAAGCCCTCAATCTGTCTTTCCGCGGCAGCGGCGGCCAGCCGCCCCAGTAAGATCCAAAGTATATCCATACCAGCGCCGGCACACAAAAAGACAATGTATTTCTTGCGAAGCATCAGCTTGCACCATTCGTTGCGGTAAGAGGCAAGAAACGCTTTCACGCAGCCACCTCCCTGCGCATTCTGGCAACCTGGGCAAGATAAAAACTCTCCAAGCTGGGATGCGCGGATAATATCGTCTCCATGTTCTCCACACAAAGCAATTTGCCGTTGTACATAATGGCAGTTCTCCCGGCGTATAGCTCGATCTCATGCGCCAGATGGGATGATATCAATACAGCGGCTCCTTTTTCAGCGGCTCTTTTAACTAAATTACGGATATGCACCGTACCTTCAATATCCAAACCGTTAGTCGGCTCGTCCAGGATCAGAAGATCAGGATCAGACAGAAAAGCAAGCGCCAGTCCAATGCGCTGACGCATCCCCAGGCTAAATGACCCGACTTTTTCGTTCTTATACTTGTCCATCTCCACCAGCTGTAAAACCTCATCAATGCGCAGATCGCCGACACCATGGTAGAACCGGGCGGCAAGCCTCAGGTTTTGGCCCGCCGTCATGTGCTCATATAAAGCCGGCGTTTCGATCAGACAGCCGGTATGTCTCATGGCCTGCGCGTGCCGCTCGGCTGCGTCGATACCGCAGATGCGGACGCTGCCACGCGTCGGAAGCACCAGCCCTGTGATAGCTTTCATCGTTGTCGTTTTGCCGGCGCCGTTCGATCCCAACAATCCAAGTATCTCCCCCGGAGCAAGCGCGAAGGAAATATCCTCCGCGCCGCGTCCGTTCTTATATAGTTTAGTCAAATGATCCAATTCCAATATCATAAATGTATACTCCGCAACACGCAATCAGGATTAAACGCTACATCAGCAAGCCTTTACCAAAGCAAGCCTTTGCCGATCCTTGCCGCATGCCTGTCAGGGTTGGCGGCAGTAATACTGTCTGCATTGATGCTGCCGTCTGTGTTCAATGTAAAGTAAATAATCCTTCTATCTTCTGAAAAGCTTTTTTTTATATACTCCGAAGTTAGCAGCTGTTCCGCCCCGGGGACCGGACATACGGGAGCACTTGTACCAATATCTCTGCAAGACATATTGACGTTTATCTCAATGACGTCGGTTTCAAGAAGAATATTCACACCTGCAAGTGTAGCGTTAGCATCCAGGGATAAAAGGCAGCCGTTCTTGTCGACGTCCGCTTCGCAGCGAACAGAGTCGATCATCAGGCTTTTCCAGGGGAGAACCAACGGATTGCCATCCGAATCCGGATAATCCGCGCGGACAGCGGGCATGGTATACACACGGATGCATTCCTCCGGGACTGTGATGTAGTACCTTTTGCCGTGCATGGAATAAGTTCTCCGATATTCTTTGGTATCCGGAAAAAACGAATCGTTATCCCAAGCCTGCTCTTCTTCGGCAGTCATGGGATGAAGAACCATCCTCCAAACTTCGACTGTTTTTATGCCTGCCTCGATATCAATCCATTCATACAGATACTCGCCGGTTCTCTCGTCAAAGCTGAGGTCGCGCGGATACCGATAGGATTGGTCGAGGGCGTCATTCCAGTCTTCCATAAACATATCCAAACCTGCTTTGGTAAACTCAGGTAACTGGTTCTCTGTCAATACGCCGCTGATATGCCGAATCCCGTCGCCGGAGCTCATGGTCACATTGTTTTTTAAGTCGCCGATCAATATGTCGACCAAAAGCGCAAGGAAGCGTGTTCGGGCGGAAGCACGTTCCTCAGGACTGAAGAGGAGGATATTGCCAGGTTTGTAATCGGCATGTCGGCGATCGACTCTGGCGGTATACCATAGCACGCGCTCATCACCCATTGTTGACTCGAGCAGAGGGCAAAGACGAAGGCCGTTCGTCTCGTAGATATAGCTGATAGGATTGCCATTCGCGTCAAAATCGTAGCGCAGATAGGATGTATCACCGATAATGGCATGCTCCCTGTATACCTTCTGTGTCACGCCGCTGACCATCATGGTCATAGTCCTTTCCATGGTGACGTTTTGATCGGTAAGAGAGTCCAACAAAGCGTTTTTTAAGATCTCATAGGGCGAACCGGTAATCGCGGCAAGCGTTAACGCGCCGATCAGCATCACCGATGCGATAATCAGGCATGAAATGCGGATCTTTGTGCTTTTCTTCATGAACGCTCCCGCCCTTTCTTATAAAAATTATAACATGCCATGAAAGCGATGGCAATCATTGGAAAGTACATTGCTCATGTTGCCAAACATGCCAGTATAGACCACTATTATTTTACTTTTCCAAAAAGAAAAAGCCCCTGAAATCCCATATACAGTAAGGGCTCCGGGGCTTTTTTTTAGAGTGGACCTTCAGGGGCTCGAACCCTGGACACCCTGATTAAGAGTCAGGTGCTCTGCCAGCTGAGCTAAAGGTCCGCATCCGGTAAGCAATAGTACCTTACGGACTTGATGTGTCAATTTAAAACACGAATTTTTTGTCCGTAAGGGACTAACGTTGCGGAATCGCAGCGCCGCAAAGCGGAAGGCATGAGCGACATGCGCGCGAATGCCGACAGGGTATGGGACAGCGTCCCATGTAACATTCACCTAAGGACATACGCGCACGACGGCATTACGGATAGCGGATTGAGGGCCGTAGGACCGGCGCAGCTTTGGGTTATGGGCGCAGCTCAACTTAGATATTATAACCTGAAACAAAGTGAATGAAAAGAGAAAAATGGATTTTTTACTTTATGCGCGGGATGTGGTATGATTTTTGGTACGTATATCCTGCGTGAAGGTGAATCATGGATCAAAAAGCAGATTTGACAACCGGCGGCATCATGCAGAAACTGGTTTATGTTGCTTTGCCTATCATGGGAACGCAGCTCATGCAAATGCTGTATAACCTTACCGATATGTTCTGGCTGGGGAGGCTGTCGTCGGATGCCGTGGCGGCTTCCGGAACCTCCGGGATGTATATGTGGTTAAGTATGGCGCTGCTGTTGATTGGGCGGACGGGCGCCGAAATCGGTGTATCGCAGAACAAAGGCCGCGGTGATCCGGAGACGGCAAAGGCATTTGCGCAGAACGCCTGGCTGTTATCGCTGGCGTTTGGTTTATGCTATGCTGCGGCGCTGACGCTATTTAGCGGCCCCCTGATGTCTGTATTTCATATTCGGGAATCCATGGTGGTAGAGGCAGCACAGGGCTATTTGCAGATCATTGGGCTTGGCATACCGGCGACATGCATGTCCGCCGTATATACGGGGACATTCAACGGCTCCGGTAATTCACGGGTCCCTTTTTTGATGAACGCTGTCGGGCTGATCATGAACATGATATTGGATCCGCTCATGATCTTCTCCCTGCACTTAGGCATCCGGGGCGCGGCGCTGGCAACCATCATCGCGCAATGGGCGGTCAATATCCTGCTTTTCTATGCGATTCACAAGCATAAAGACAGGCCGTTTGAACGATTTACCGTGTGGGACAAACCAAACCTGATCAAAATCAGGCAGATTTTTCGCTGGAGTATACCCCTGGCTGTCGAAAGCATATTTTTTACTTCATTATCCATGATGGTAACCAGGGTGGTTTCCGGTTTTGGCGCGGATGCGCTGGCGGTACAGCGTGTGGGATTGCAGATAGAGTCTTTAAGCTGGCTGATCGGCGGCGGATTCGGCTCGGCGATGACGGCCTTTGTCGGACAGAACTACGGCGCCGGAGAATGGAAACGGATAGAAAAAGGCTTTCACGCCGCATCGCTTACTATGCTGGTCTGGGGCGCATTCGTTATGCTGATATTGTTCTTTAACGGGCATGCACTATATAGCTTATTTTTAGCGGAAGACAGGCTTCGGTTTATGGGCGCGGCATATATGCGTATCCTGGCGGTAGGCCAAATTCCCGGCAGTCTGGAAGGCATAGGCGGCGGGTATTTTCGCGGAACAGGGAACACGATGCCGTCTTCCGCTTCCAGTATCGCATGCAACCTGATCCGGGTACCGCTTTGCGTTTGGCTTGCCGCCACCTCTCTTGGGATCAGCGGCGT
>WRNN01000106.1 GCA_009776595.1 Clostridiales bacterium | reverse complement strand
AAATGGGTAGTAATTCTTGTTGTACAGAATCACCTTAAACAACGCATTGGCGATATCAATTATACCCTTTATACATCGTGCAGCACTGTTTCCACATGGCANGCGGTTTTGTAGCAGGCTATGCCGACCTTGTAGATGGGTGCTGCGGTAGCGTCCCTGCGGTCAAGTATGGCGAAGTATTTCTGNTCATCGATCTGCGCCAGNGCGTCCTTCGCTTCTTTCACTAGTCCGCGCTGCGTTTTTGCCGTCTTGAACTCCAGTATGGCGGCGAAGCCTTCGCCCTCCACCAGCAGGTCGTAGCGCCCATATCCCGACTCTTTATTCGAAGTGCATTTAAAGCCCGCACCTAGCATGAGGCCTAGCGTCAGCACGTGGTACACCCATTCCAGCTCAGCTTTCAAATCAAAATAGGACAGGCGGAAGCTGATGTAGTCCGCAAGCCGTTTGCTGAATTCCTCTGTGTTCCCGATGCTGGCGAATACATCCCTGATCCTATTGTCGGGGTCTTGCACCGTGTCATCGAGAATGAAGCTACGCCACACGCTCCGCAATTCCTCATTGTGGATGTACACCTGATACATCTCATCTGTCCCCGTCTGGGACAAGAGCTCGTGGGACAGATATCCCGCCTGAACAGCCAAGGAGTAGTACATTTTGTCTGAAGAGTTTTGCAGCAGCATTTGGTAGGACAGCCTTTGCTCCAGTGCCGTTGTCAACTTAGCCCCGGGGGAAAAGAGGTCTACAAGATTCTCCATCCTCTTTGTGTTCAGGAACCGGCCCAGCAGGTCCATCGTCCCGCTCTTCCCCCAGTAGTTCCGTAGCTGCCCCGATTTCAAGTAGGACATCACGGAATACATGGTGTACAGCTTCTCGTTTCCGACCCGGTAGTTGTTGTACCACTCGCGAGCTATGGCAAGCTGCCCCTCGTCCAGCAGTTCCACAGCCTCCTCCTCTGTCAGGGAGAAGTCCCCGTCATAGGCGCTGGGCGTAAATACATCAATGATTTCCGGGTTGTTCAGCCCGCTGAACATACTTTCCTGTGACACACGGGTGATGCCGGTGATGATTGCTTTTTCCAAGGAGGCATTGCCCTTGAACGCGGACTCGAATACCTCCGTGATCCATTTTCGGATGTCCTCGTACTCCGGCGTACCAACGCTGTCGGTCAATACTTTGTCATACTCGTCGATGAGGACAATGGGCCTTATGCCGTACACCGCATGGATGTTTTCTATCAATAACCGNAGCCCTCCCGTATCCTTCCTTTCATCCTCTACGAGATACCGCCCCAAATCAAAATCCATTTGGTCTGGTTGCAGATAATACGCCGCACTCCTGCGTAGCATCCTGCGCAAAAGGGCAAAAAAATCCCTGGTGCGAAGCTCTTTGAAATCAAGAAGAAGAACAGGGTGCTTGTTCAGTTGTGCGAAGGCGGGGCTACCCTCGATATACAATCCTTCGAAGAACGCACGGGAATCCTGCTTGCAGTCCAGAAAGGTCCGCAGCATGTCCAAGTTCAGGCTCTTCCCTGTCCGTCTTGGGCGGGTAAACAGCAGCACCTCCGATGCTTCATCCAGGACATGTTCGATAAACCGCGTCTTATCCACATATAAGCAATCCGTCTCGATAAATCTTCGAAACATGCTGGACCCCAAGTTGATCCTTTTCCTGTCTCCGAAAACACGCCGCACGACCATCCCCCCTCGCATGCCCGCTATGTATGCCTACATTGTACAAGAAAGGCTGACCGTAAGCAAGTAGGGACGACCGCCCGAGCGAGTACCGTACAAACTCTAAAGGGGAGTTACAGCCCCGCAGGTCTGCGATACTCCCCGTTAATGGCTGATTTTATCGTTGCTCAATTAAACGCTTAAGCGGTAGTGCCACATATAGAAGGATTGCCGGAATTTATGGGTCAGATTACTCTTCGCTCTTGGCCTCGTAGGCGTCAAAGGAAATTTGGAATTCTTCGCATCCGTAGGGAAACATGGATTCNGCTTCCTCTATCGGCATGCCGAGGGTCAGTTCGCCGTTATCGGTGCGTTCGCCAAAGCCAAGGCAGATATCGCCGAGATTGTACTGGCATTTCTTGCAGCTATGATCATAGTTGATTTCCTTCTTAAGTCTTGGATCTGTCATGCTGTTGTATTCCTTTCTTGTTTCGTATAGTACTGGATTTTCTCGATGACCGCGGTTTCGTTGATCGGTTTTGCCAGATGGTCGTTCATGCCGCTGGCAAGACAGTGTTCGATATCCTCCTTGAACGCGTTGGCTGTCATGGCGATGATCGGAATGACTTTCGCTTTTGGCAGATCCATTGCGCGTATGGCTTGCGTCGCCTGGTAGCCGTCCATTTCCGGCATCTGGATGTCCATGATGATCAGGTCGTACTTATCGGGNTTAAGCCTGAACTTCTCGACGGCAATCAGGCCGTTTTCGGCNGTGTCAATGGATACGCGGGTATCTTCCAGCAGCGCGAGGAAGATTTCCCGGTTGATCTCAATGTCTTCGGCAAGCAGGAGGCTGACGCCTGACAGATCCGGTATCGCGTCGCTTGTGTCTGTGCGGGTTTCAACAGTCTGTACGGTTCTTCCCGTGACGTCGTTGATGGCGTCCAGGACAGAGGAGGGAAAGAGCGGTTTGGTGATATAATGCGTGATATGATTTTCCGTCGCTTCTTTTTCAATCTGACACCATTCCAGAAANGTGGTGATGAGGATGACCGTNGTTGGATCAATCCTGCCGTTGAGCCGGCGGATGAGCTGCAGGCCGGGGATATCCGGCATATCGCAGGCAACAAAGAGGATCGTATAGGGATGCTTTGTTGCCTCTGCCTTTTCTAAAAGATTGACGGCTTGTTCAGTGCTTGCCGCCGCATCCGCTGCCATACCAAAGCTCTCTGTGATATGAAGAAATTGTGTCGCGACGTCCTCGTTGCTTTCGATGATCAGGAGCTTCATGTTTTTGGGGTCGGCGCCGCTGATGTGACGGGCTTCCTGATGGGAGGCGCGTTCAAGGCTGACTTCAAAATGAAAGGCGGAGCCTGCGTCGGGTTCTGAAAACACCCAAACCCGCCCATCCATTTTCTCGACAATGTTTTTCGAAATCGCCAGGCCGAGGCCTGTGCCTCCAAATTTACGAGAGATGCTTCCGTCTGCCTGCTCGAAAGCATTGAATAAGCGTATGATTTGTTCCTTCGACATGCCGATGCCGTTATCCGTGACGGCAAAGTGAAGGATATTGGCATTGCCTTTCCTGCCGACGTCCTCGACAGAAAGGGTAATTGTCCCGCCATCCTGGGTAAATTTTGTGGCGTTGGACAGTAAATTGGTGAGGACCTGCGATAAGCGGAGTTCGTCGCCGATATAGTTGAGCTGTAGATTTTCACTCATGATCACATTGAATTTCTGATTCTTGTCCTCCATCGTATCGACAAGGATATGGCAAATGTTCATGAGCATTTTTTCAATATTGAGCGGCGCGTTTTCCAATTCCAGTTTTCCCGCCTCAATTTTTGACATATCCAGAACGTCGTTAATGATCCCCAGCAATTGGGCGGAGGAGGTCTGAATGGTGGAGAGGCAGTATTTCAATCTGACGACGTCGTCGGTGTCTTCCGCGATTTTGGTCATACCGATGATGGCGTTCATCGGCGTGCGCATCTCATGGCTCATACGCGAAAGAAAACTGCTTTTGGCTTCCGCGGCAGCCTGCGCGTTTTCTTTTTCTTTCATCAGATCGGTAATGTCGGAAGTAATCATCAGAATGCTGTTTTCAGACGTTTCCCCCAGCAAAATTTCCTTGAAGTAAAGAGAGTAACAGAATCCGCCAATCCAGACAGTCGTAAGGTTATTGTGACTGGCTAAGGCTTCCGCGGTTCTTTCCATGAGGATCTTTTGTTCAAGCGGGGGAGCCGTTTCGCTCGCGTCCTCCCCGGCAAATACATAGGACAGGAGTTCCGCCGCAGGCATATCGCCAAAACGCTTGAGAAAGTGCTCGTTGCGGAAATGTATTTCAAAATCCTTGCTCATGATGAGGATGCCTTCCGGGATACTGTTCAGATACAGCGTCATCGCGTCCAGCGTGTCGTTGATCAATTTCATGACGTTCTGAATGTCGCCTTTAAACTGTGAGGCGTCATTGCGGACTTCCAGCTTTCCCGCGTTAGCGGCGGCAAATAAGGACGAGGCGCCCTTGATCATGTTCTGGTACACCAGGCTCATGCTGCTCACCGCGTCCGCCAGCAAACCGATTTCGCTGCTCTGCTTCAGCGCCGTCTCCGCAACCCGCGTATAGACGTTGCCGTCGGCAAGCTCGTGGGCGGTATTGGTTAAACTGCTCAGGGGCGTGATGACGCTGCGTTTAATGAACCAAAAGATAACCAGAATGATAAAAACGATGGACAGCATGAGAATCGAGTTGAATAAATAGATGGATTGGGCGATCTCGCTGTGCATTCGTTTCAGGTCAAGGTCGGTGCCCAATACAGCGATCGTTTTGCCTTCACTGTCCAGAATAGGCGCATAGGCGAAATACAGCTCCCCGTAGTCGCCGGAATAGTAGTCGACATAATCCATTTGCTTTCCCGTGCGATAAACTTCTTCCAGGGCTTCCTCGCCGGTATAGCAGGTGCCCAGTCCGTCGATTTCCGGGTTGTCGTAAGTGGTGTCGGTATCCTCCGCGTCTATAATATAGGTATAGAGCTTTTCACCGTTATCCGCCACCAGGCCCGTATCGGCCATGACATACAAATAGGTGGCGTGGCTGACTTCTCTCAGATTTCGTAAATCTTCCAGCGTCCTCCAATACGTTTCCGTTTTGTATTGCTTCATCTCGTCATGGAAGGCAGCCAGCCTGCCCAACAGGATCTCTTGCTGTTCTTCGTTTGCCTGCTCCGCGTATAAGCCGAATAATTCTTCGCGGTCGTGAAAAAANCGGATTTGCCGCTGCTTGAACGCCGGGTCCTGATTTTTCATGAGCTCNACCAGCTGATTCACATCATCACTGTCAATGATACTCGCGATGAGGACGTTGGTGAGCANGACCCGTTCCGTATAGGTATCCTGAAAGAGNCGGCGGATATTATTTTCATATACTTTGCCGACAATCACAACCGTCAGCGCAAACAGGACAAGCAGTACAGCCAGGATTCGTACGTTCAGGCGATTAATAAATGGAATTTTATGCCGCATAGCAGCTCTCCTCAGATAAAAATATGAAACGATTCATTCGTATTGTATTCTACAATCCAATATACCATAAAACAAAAAAATATGATACATCGTATAGCTTCTGTATAATTGTGTTTTGGTATTGCTATTCGNATCAAGTTATTGTATCCTATTTATTGAGAATAGAATCCATTAGTACCATTTGATGAAACTTGAACATTCTATTGCACAAAAATGAGGAGTGATGGAAATTATGAAAAAATTCGTTTGCACCATCTGCGGTTATGTCTATGAAGGTAATGAGCCGCCGGAGAAGTGCCCCCAATGCAACGCGTCGAAGGATAAATTTGTGGAACAGTCCGGTGAAGGGCTGGTTTTTGCCGACGAGCACAGAATCGGCGTCGCCAAAGGTGTGGATCCTGAGATTATCGAAGGCCTTCGCCTGAATTTCGCGGGAGAATGCACTGAAGTAGGCATGTATCTTGCCATGAGCCGCCAGGCGGACAGAGAAGGCTATCCCGAGGTTGCCGAGGCATATAAGAGAATTGCCTTTGAAGAAGCGGATCACGCCTCAAGATTCGCGGAACTGTTGGGCGAGGTTGTCGATACATCGACCAAAGTCAACCTGGAGATGCGCGTGATGGCGGAACATGGCGCAACCCAGGGTAAAAAAGACCTGGCGACAAAGGCGAAGGAGCTAAACCTTGACGCGATTCATGATACCGTTCATGAAATGTGCAAGGACGAAGCGCGCCATGGTAAGGCTTTCCAGGGATTGCTTAACCGCTATTTTAAATAATTCGCAACATGTC
>WRNN01000105.1 GCA_009776595.1 Clostridiales bacterium | reverse complement strand
TCCTCGCCTTTTTCAAAAGCAAACAATGTCAGACTATGGCGGCTGTTTTGCGCCAACGTTTTGCTGACGATCTGCCCTTCCTGATACTGTACCTGTTCGGCTAATGGCAGAGCCACGCCATGTTTGATATTCTTAATTAGTTTCTTCATCCATTACTCCTCCTACGATTCGGCTATCCCTCTCCAAAGTCACTCTTCCTGCATTGGTTCCCATTGTACATTTGTTGGCCTGGTTTTTGTTTCACAAAATTCTATCGCGGCATCAATCGCAGTTTCGATCGTGACAAAGTAAACATTCCTATGATGAACCGGATCGCTTGGAATAATAGCCGTTACGCCGTTTGGGTCAAGCGTATTACCATCGTTGAGCGATTGATACTGACAGTCGCCATCTATAAAAAAAAGATATGCATAATTTCCATTTGCCTCCACCCAAAACTGTATCTCTTCNTTATGCTCATTTTCACTGAAATAGAACGTATTGTAGTTGGAAATATTTGTAAAGTCAACGCGAGAATGCATAATCATTCTAATTGCTTCAGGATCCGTGCATGCTGCTGTTGTGTATTTACCGGCTTCGTTATGATAGCTGACTTTCAAAATATCGCGCCTTCTCCATATAATGTGTATTGTGTATCCGTGTTTGAACCAGCCGACCATAGTATANCAGAAGCNATTTATTAAGTCNATTTCGAAGCTGCATACAAGATGTGATTGCCGGATGATTGCGCGCTGTCTGCACAGCCAAGGGGAGACAGATTAATTGGAAGCGGCAACATGGCTTTTCTCATTGACGAAAAGCGGCGGTTTCCCTATAATTGAGTTTGTGAGTTATAGCATCTCATGCGAAGCAGAGGGGTTGTTACCGTGAAAAACGAAGAAGAAAAACAAATTATCCTGGACATCATTAAAGAGCACAACCAGGGGCCAAGCTCCCTTGTCCAAGTACTGACGCTGATCCAGGAGGAACACGGCTACCTGCCGATGAACGTACAGCAACTGGTTGCCCGGGAGATGAAGGTCCCTTTCTCGAGGGTGTACGAGGTCTCTTCCTTCTATTCCCGTTTTACCACCGAACAAAAGGGGAAATATGAAATCTCCGTATGTCTGGGTACAGCCTGCTACGTCAAAGGCGCCCAAGGCATCCTGGACGAGATTAAGCGAAGGCTGAATATCGAAGAAAAGCAAACCACGCCGGACGGCTTATTCACTCTGGTGGCAAGCCGCTGCATTGGCGCCTGCGCCCTTGCGCCCGCCATGATCATTAACAAAAACGTCTATGGTTTGCTGGACAAACAAAAGCTCACGAAAATACTGGACACGTATGCAGAAAGCACCACGGAGGAATAGGATATGGAACGCAAATGCGACAGAATCTATGTTTGTGCCGGAACGGGCTGCGTATCCGGGAAATCCTTGACGATTATCGAGAATTTTCAACAAGAACTGCAAAGCTGCGGCCGGCAGGACATCCAAGTCATCAAGACAGGCTGCTTCGGGCTGTGTTCCATGGGACCTATCGTCATCACCCAGCCTGACGACTGCTTCTATTCCAAGGTCAGCCCGGATGATGTGGCGGAAATCGTTCGCGATCATATCATGGGCGATATGCCCGTTCACCGGCTTCTGTTCAAGAGCAGCGACAGTGGCGAGGCTGTTTCCCTGTTTGAAGCGGGTTTTTATAAAAAGCAGAAGCGGGTGGCACTGGCGCGTTGCGGCCTGATCAATCCGGAAGACATCGACGACTATATCGCCCACGAAGGCTTTCAAGCTCTGGAAAAAGCGCTGAAGGCGATGAGTCCCGGCGAAGTCGTCGAGGTCGTGACGAAGTCNGGATTGCGGGGCCGCGGGGGCGCCGGTTTCCCCACAGGCCAGAAATGGCAGTTTACCATGGACGCCCCCGGCGACAAAAAATACGTCGTCTGTAACGCCGATGAGGGCGACCCCGGCGCGTTCATGGACAGGAGCCTGCTGGAGGCGGATCCGCAATCGGTAATTGAAGCGATGGCTATCGCCGGCTATGCCATCGGCTCTGATGAAGGCTACATCTACGTGAGGGCGGAATACCCTCTGGCAATCCACAGACTGGAGATTGCCATACAACAGGCGGAAGAGAGGAATTTCCTGGGCACCAATATCTTAGGAACGGATTTTCACTTTCATGTTTCGATCCGTTACGGGGCAGGCGCCTTCGTTTGCGGTGAGGAGACGGCACTGATCAGCTCCATTGAAGGCATGAAGGGCACGCCCAGGCTGCGGCCGCCCTACCCGGCAGTCAAAGGCTTATTCGGCTGCCCCACCCTGATCAATAATGTGGAAACTTTAGCCAATATCGGCAAAATCATCCTGAACGGCGCCGATTGGTTTCGTTCCATGGGTACCGAGGGTTCCCCGGGGACGAAGGTCTTCGCTTTAGGCGGAAACGTGAACAATATTGGCTTGGTGGAAGTCCCTATGGGCATCACCCTGCGGGAGATCGTCTATGACATCGGCGGAGGTATACCAAATGGCCGGGGTTTTAAAGCCGCGCAAACCGGCGGGCCCTCCGGCGGCTGTATACCTGCCCGGCATTTGGATACGCCTATTGATTATGAGTCATTGAAAGAGATTGGCTCCATGATGGGTTCCGGCGGGCTGATCGTCATGGACGACAGCAAATGCATGGTGGGCATAGCGAAATTCTTCATGCAATTTATGGTTGAGGAATCCTGTGGCAAATGCGCCCCCTGTAGATTAGGTCTGGTCCGGTTGTACGAAGCCCTTGCCAGAATCACAGAGGGCGAGGGTACAATGGCAGACTTACAAGAGCTCGAAGAAATCGCGGAGATGGTTCGGGAAATGTCCTTCTGCGCCCTGGGGCAGACCGCACCCAACCCGCTTCTGACCACGCTCCAATACTTCAGAGAAGAATACCTGGCTCACATCGAAGAGAAACGCTGTCCTGCGGGCGAGTGCA
Source organism: Clostridiales bacterium (assembly GCA_009776595.1). Lineage (GTDB taxonomy): Bacteria > Bacillota > Peptococcia > DRI-13 > UBA5745 > WRMS01. The sequence goes on along the minus strand of WRNN01000105.1, from coordinate 3,037 downwards.
GCGCCTTGCTGAACTATACCATCACAGAGGGTTGCATCGGATGTACCAAATGCGCCAGGAATTGCCCCGTATCGGCCATATCCGGCAAAGTGAAGGAACAGCACAGCATCGACCAGTCCCTCTGCATCAAATGCGGCGCCTGCATGAGCGACTGTCCTGTCCATGCCATTATCAAAGCGTAAGGAGCGCAATACCATGATCGACATCTATATCAACAATGAGAAGCTTTCCGTATCCGAAGACAAGACCATTCTGGAGGTCTGCCGGGAGATCGGCGTCAACATCCCCACCTTTTGTTATGACGAGCGGCTGAAGGTCGAAGGCTCCTGCCGCATTTGCATAGTCGAAGCGGAAGGCTCCGGCAAGCTGCTTCCTTCTTGTGCTACGCAAGTCGCGCCAAATATGAAGATTCTCACCCATAGCCCGAAAGTCATGCGCATGAGAAGGCGCCTGCTGGAGACGATGCTTTCCAACCATGACGTTTCCTGCCTGCAATGCGAGAAAGCCGGCCAATGCCAGCTTCAGGACTATGCCTACGAATATGACGTGGACATCGAGAAATATCAGGGCCGCAAAAGTTCACAAGAATTCTTGTTTTCCAACAAGTTCTTTTATCTTTCCCGGAACAAATGCATTCTCTGCGGCAAATGCGCCCGTATCTGCACGCAACTCCAGGGCAATAGTGTTTGGGCTATGTCCAACCGGGGCTTCGAAACCGAAGTGAACACCCCCTTCGGGATGGACATGGAAGAAGCCGGCTGCGTCTCCTGCGGGAATTGTGTCTCCAATTGCCCCGTAGGCGCCTTAATGCCAAAGTTTACCGGAGATAAATTCCGGACCTGGGACGTGGAAAAGACACAAACAACTTGCCCTTATTGCGGCGTAGGATGCCAATTCTATCTGCTGACAAAAAACAGAAAAGTTGTAGGCGTCGAGCCCATGAAAGAGGGCGTCAACCACGGATTACTCTGTGTGAAAGGGCGCTTTGCTTTCAACTTCATTAATCACAAAGACAGGTTGAGGACCCCGCTGATCCGGAAAGAAGGCGAATTGACCGAAGCTTCCTGGGACGAAGCCTATGCGCACATCCGGGAGAAACTCGGCGCGATCAAGCAAAACTATGGTCCTGACAGCATCGGCGTGCTATCTTCCGCCAGAGTCTCTACGGAGGAAAACTATCTGGCACAGAAGCTCGCCCGCGCAGTTATCGGCACCAACAATATTGACCACTGCGCCAGGCTCTGTCATGCCACAAGCGTTTCGGCGCTTTCTCAAGTATTCGGCAGCGGCGCGATGACCAATACCTTTGAAGAGATGAAACACGCCGACGTCATTTTCATTATCGGCTCCAATACGACGGAAGCCCATCCGGTCATCGGGACCTTTGTTAAGATCGCGAAGGAAAACGGCGCGAAGCTGATCATTGCCGACCCCCGGGAAATCCCGCTGAGCGAATATGCCGACGTCTACATTCCCCACGATTCTGGATCCGATATCGCCCTGATCAACGGTATGCTGAACCATATTATCACCAACAAGCTCTATGACCAGTCTTTTATTGAGGAAAGAACGGAAGGCTTTGACGAACTGGTATCCATTCTCGACGACTATACGCCCGAGAAAGCCGCCGCCATCGCAGGCGTAGATCCTGAGCTGATTATACAGGCTGCCGAGCTGTATGCCAAAGGCCCGCGATCCTCGATCATCTATGGCATGGGCATAGCACAGCACGCGAACGGCGTAGACGGCGTCTGCACACTGGCTAACCTGGCTATGGTCTGCGGCATGATCGGCAAAGAAAGCACCGGGATTAACCCGCTCCGGGGACAAAACAACGTACAGGGCGCCTGTGATATGGGCTGTCTGCCGGATAACTATCCGGGATACCAGCCGGTGGCCCTCGAAGCAAACCGGGAGAAATTCGAGAAAGCCTGGGGCGTTTCGCTGCCCGCCACAACCGGCCTTACGGCGTCGCAAATGATGGAAGCAGGGCTCAAAGCCATGTACATCGTCGGTGAAAACCCGGTGATATCGGATCCGGACGCCGAACATGTCAAAGAAGTGCTGCGCAACATGGACTTCCTTGTCGTGCAGGATATCTTCCTGACGGAAACCGCCGCTTATGCGGATGTTGTTCTGCCTGCCGCAAGCTATGCGGAGAAAGACGGTACCTTCATCAACTCGGAACGCCGCATCCAGCTGATACGTCCCGCTATCGCGCCAATCGGAGACGCAAAGCCGGATTATCAAATTCTTTTGGAAGTCATGTCTGTATTGGGATTCGAAAACAATCTGCACACGCCTGAGGAAATTATGCAGGAGATCACGACCGTAACGCCCCAGTATGCCGGCGTTACCTATCCCAAGATCCGTCGCAGCAACGGTATCTTCTGGCCCATCAAAGCGGAAGAGGATAACGGCACAAGGGTGCTGCACAGCCAATCCTTCTCCAGGGGCAAAGGCCTCATTCTGCCGGTGCGGTATTCGCCTCCCGCTGAAGAGACGGACAGCGAATATCCCATCATCCTGACGACAGGCCGGGTACTGTATCACTATCACACCATGACCATGACGGGGAAAACACAAGGCCTCATGGATATTGCGCCCGAGGGCTATATCGAAATCCATCCGGAAAACGCCGCGCGGCTCAACCTGTCTGACGGCGAAGAGGTCCGGGTCGTATCCCGGAGAGGCGCCATCCGCGCGAAAACAAGGCTTACGGATAGGATTAAAGAAGGCATTGTTTTTATCCCCTTCCACTTCAAAGACACCCATGTCAATATCATCACAAACACTGCCTATGACCCCACCGCAAAGGAACCGGAACTGAAGGTCTGCGCTGTGAGATTGGAAAAGGTATAGGGCTTTGGATCATTTTGGCGAAGCTGTCATACTCTGCGGCGGCAAAAGCAAACGCATGGGCTTTGATAAGTCCCTCCTGAAGATCAAGGGCCGGTATATGATCGATATCATCGTTGATAAGCTATACCGGTGCTTTGACCGTGTTAGGCTTTGCGGAGGCGATAGGGAGAGGCTC
>WRNN01000104.1 GCA_009776595.1 Clostridiales bacterium | reverse complement strand
GATGTCCGTGAATGCCGACACGATTGCCAATAGAATCAATATAACGGTGAAAGGGTTTAAAAACGCCCCGGCGACCCGCTGCGGGAGGGACGCCTTCTCTCCGCGCGTCACTTGATTTTCGCCGTATTTGTCACGCAAGGCCTCGACGAGCGTCTCGCTTAAGCCCTCCTCTCGCGTCCCCAGCTTGCCAAATAACTCGTTGGTGTCGGCGGCGGCGGCAAAGAGAATCCTTTCGCGCACCTTGTCACGATGTGTCGTTTCTTCGCGTTTCCTGTTTTGTTCTGTTGCTTTGTTTTTTATTCTGATCATTGGTCCGCACCTCCTAATCCATTCTTTTGATAATGCGTGGAAGCGCAGCCCGCTTGCTGATGAGCTACATTCTGTTTTTCATCTCGGCAAAATGGAAATCAGATATTCCCTTTGCCATGATCCTCCGATACAGCCCGTCAGGTTCAGGGCTGCATAAATCTCCGCTTTCCATTTTGTTCACCTCTCTTGTTTTGGGCATAAAAAAACCATCGTCCAAGTTTCCTTGCATAGAAACCAAACGATGGATAATACGCTTCAGGCAGCAACAGCTTAGCCGCCTTTTGTCTAGCCGCCATAAAGGCGGCTGTATTACGGCGAGTTAGCCAGTAGATAGATTGCCGCTTGCAGGAATCTGAGCATGAACATCCTGTACAAGATAATCTGCAAAATAGATTCTCCATCGTCTGTCGTTTTTTCGTCGATGACTATCGCTGTCCATACGCTCACCTCCCGTACAACGAAATGATTACCGTACCCATTNTGAGCCCATCCATCCTATTTGTCAAGTCATTTGAATTATTACTTAAAACCGGAAATAGAGAAAGGGATTGTAGCTGGAATCGACCAGATACGCCACGGACAAGAGGAGTCCGGCGAGCACAAGGACAGGCTTCGCCAGCGCAGCTGCTTTCGGCCATTTTTTCTCAAAGCGGGCCATGACCGACGCCGCGGCGGGGGTCGTTCCCAGCGCCGCAAGCAGCAAAACGAAAGCCCAGGAGCTGAGCAGGTACAAAATCCGGTTGTTCACCAGGCCGCCGCCTGCCTGCCCCACCATAGCCCGGATGAACATGCCCAAGCTGCCCATGTCGTCAAATACAAAAAGCGCCCAGCCGCTCATGACGAGGAGCAGAACGTAGATATGCCGCAATATCCCCTGCGTCTTCTCCAGCAGGCCGCTCCAGATAAAGCGTTCCCCTGACAGAAAGAGGAAATAGTATAAGCCCCACAGCAGGAAATTCCAGTTTGCCCCATGCCAGAGCCCCGTGGCAGCCCATACGATAAGAAGGTTGAGAACCGTCCGCTTATTTCCCTGTCGGCTGCCCCCCAGCGGGATATAGACATACTCGCGGAACCAGGTGCTGAGGCTGATATGCCAGCGCCGCCAAAACTCGGTGATGCTCCGGCTGCAGTATGGGTACAGAAAGTTTCGCTCGAACTCGAAACCCAGCATCTTCCCCATGCCTACCGCCATATCGGAATACCCGGAGAAATCGAAGTAGAGCTGGAGGCCGAAGGCTATGATCCCGGACCAGGCCGCCAGCGCCGTCAGCGTATCGGCGGGCATTGTTTTGACCGCGTCCCAGAATAGGCCGATGGTATTGGCCAGCAGTACTTTTTTGGCAAGCCCGATGGTAAAAATTCCGGCGCCGCTGCCAAAACTCTTCAGGTTTTCCCTGCGGCTTTTCAACTGGAGGGCGATGGTATTGTAACGCACGATCGGCCCGGCAATGAGCTGGGGAAACATACTTACGTACGCGCCGAAGTCAAGGATATTCGGCTGGAAAGGCGCGTGTCCCCGATACAGGTCGATGGTGTAGGACATGGTTTGAAAGGTATAGAAGGAAATCCCCAGAGGCAGGGGTAAATTCAGGCTATTGATCCTCCATCCGGTCAGCAGGTTCAGATTCTCCACAACAAAGTTGCCATACTTGAAAAAGCCCAGTATCCCCATATTGATGATGACGCTAATCACCAATACAGCTTTGGCTTTGACCCTGTCCTCGCCCCAGCGTTCCAGCCCTATCCCCGTGAGCCAGCCGAAGGAGATGGTAAAGAACATAAGAAAGACATACAGCGGCTCGCCCCAGGCATAGAAAATCAGGCTTGCGAAAAACAAAAACCCGTTTCGCCAGGCGACGGGAAGAAGGAAGTAAATCGCCAGAACCGCGGGCAGATAGACAAATAAAAATAATAGGCTTGAGAATACCAAAGCGGGTATTCCTCCATCCTCCGCCTTGTTTAGCGGCAATAATCAACGCTCATTTTTCAATATCTTTTGACTTGCCAAACCGCCGGTTAATACAAACCCAGGCTCTTCGTGATAAAGGTGATCAGAAATAGAGTCAGGATGGAAAACAGGGAAGTGTAGACGACAATCTGGCTCGCCAGCTCGCAGTCCCCGTTCATCTGCTGGGCAATGCTGTAGGACGACACCGCGACCGGCGCGCCATACAGGGACATCAGGCTGATGAAAGGGTGTCCGCGAAAGCCAAGCAGCGCGGCGACGCTAAGCCATATCGCCGGCATGAGGATCAGTTTGCCGCTTACCGAAATGACCAATTGCTTGAGACAGTTGCGCGCGCCTTCAAAGCGGAAGCAGCCGCCCATGGCCGCCAGTGCGACGGGGGTCGCCGCCCTTCCCATCGCGACGGTCGCGGTATCGATGAACTCCGGCATCTGAAAGCCGGTCAGCAATACGCCAAAGCCAAAGAAAGTCGCGATAACAAAGGGATTCAGCAGAACGTTCTTCAGAATACGCCCCCAATGGATANGGCTGTCCCGGTAGATCTCCATCGCAATGATCGCCAGGATATTAAATATGGGGATCATGATGCCGATCAGCGCCGCGGTGAAACCGATATCTTCCCGCCCCAATATGGTCTGGGTCATGGGAACGCCTACGATGATATAGTTGCTGCGGTAGATCCCCTGGATCATGACGCCGCGGCGGCTGTTGTCCTTTTCAACCAGGGGGATGAGGATAAAAAGAAGGCCGTAGGTGATCAGGATGCTGATCACCGCGTAGAGGGTCACCCGGTAATCGATCCCCTGACTCAGGTCGACACTGCGTATATTCTCATACAGCAGGATGGGGAGAAAGGAAATGAAAATCAACTTATTCAGGTTTGTTGCTGACTCTTCATTCCATACTTTCGCCTTTGCGGCGAGAAANCCCACCATCATATACGTGAGGATNGGAAATACGACTTTAAACGCCAAATATAGATTCGCCAATTTCGTTTACCTGATTTCCCTAGTATTCCATTTTTTTCAATTCAACGCCCNCCGCTTACATCCGGCAATCGATAACGCGTTCTTCTGTCACCACATAATCCACCTTTTCNTCATGGGCTTCTACCGGCAGAGNCGCTTGCAGAAAGGCCTGCCNGCAGATCGCCGCTTTGGTGAATTTNCCGCTGCTCAGATAGCGGTCGTAATACCCGGCGCCTTTCCCCAGGCGCCATCCGCTNCCGTCGCATACGATGCAGGGGATCAGGGCGAAATCCACGGANTCCGGCGCNAGCACCGGGGTNCCCTCTTCCGGCTCCCAAAGCCCCAGAGGCGGTACTTGCCGCAATTCCCGGCGGCTCCGGATCAGGCACGCCTCCATGACGCCTTTTGGCATACATCGGGGTACGGCTACCTGTTTACCGGCTGACAAAGCTTCCTCGATCAGAGGCCAGGTATCCACTTCCCAGCCGGTTCCCACAAAGGCAAACAGGGCTTTTGCTTCCTGAAACTGCGGCATATCCGCTATCCGCCGCAGAATCTGCCTGTCCGATTGCAGCCGTTCTTCCGCCGGCACTTCCCTCAGCCCGGCCAGCATCTCTTTGCGCAGCTGCTTCTTTTGCGCGACCAGGCTCTCCGTATCCCCGTGCTCCATATCCCTTGCCCTCCCCGCATTCCGTTCAAGATCCGCTTCTTTCAGTCTGTGACGAGTAACGCTCCAGAAAGCGCTTCATCCGCTCGCCGGACGGATTATCCAGCACGTCCTGCGNGNGNCCATAAGCCGCCACGACGCCTTCGTCCATAAACAATACATTGTCCGCCACCTGACGCGCNAACTGCATTTCGTGGGTAACNATAATCATCGTCGTGTTCTTTTCCGCCAGGCTGCGGATAACCTTCAACACTTCGCCTGTCAGCTCCGGATCCAGGGCGGAAGTNGGCTCGTCGAAGCANAGGATATCCGGCTTCAACGCCAATGCCCTGGCNATCGCTACCCGCTGCTGCTGGCCGCCGGACAACTGGTGGGGATANAAATCCCGCTTCGCGGACAAGCCNATCTGCTCCAGCAGCGCNAGCCCCTCNCCGCGGATTTCCTCCAGGATGGCTTTTCTGTTTTTCTGAAAGTCCGGCTTCTTTTTCGCCGCCAGTTCCCTGGCCAGCACCACATTTTCCAGGGCGGTATACTGCGGGAACAGGTTAAAAGCTTGAAACACAAGACCGAAATGCAAGCGTTTTTGCCGGATGCCCTGTTCATCATAGCGGTCTTGCTCCGCCGAGTCAAACAGAACTTCCCCCCGCAGCCAAACGCGGCCTTCATCCATGCGTTCGAGAAAATTCAGGCAGCGCAGCAGCGTAGTCTTCCCGCTTCCCGAGGCGCCGATGACTGCCATCGCTTCCCCTTCTTCGAGAGAAAAGCTGATGTCATTCAGTACTTCGGCTGTGCCGAAACGTTTCGCGATGTTTTGCACTTCCAGAATAGCCATTCGCAATCCTGCTTACCTTCAATAATTATCAAGCCTGGAAATAACTCAGCCTTTTTTCAATGTAGCCGAACAGCAGGGTTAAAGCGCCGACAAATAGCAAATAGAACGCGCCGGTGTAAAACAAAGGCCAAATCAAGGCTCTGGTCGCGGCGAAGTTTTCCGCAACTTTGATGATCTCCGTATACATGATGACGCGGGCCAGCGCGGTATCTTTCACCAGCGTGATGACCTCGTTGGACATAGGCGCGGCGATTCGCTTGATCACCTGCAGCAGCACGACGCGAAAGAATATCTGCGATTTCGTCATGCCCAGCACCTGCCCCGCTTCATACTGGCTCCGAGATATGCTTTCTATCCCGCCCCGGTAGATCTCGCTGAGATAGCAGGCGTAATTGAAGGAAAACGCAATGACCGCGGCATTTAAACGGGAAGATATGGGCGCGCCGAATACAAAGCCCGGTACATAAAATACAATAAAGATCTGGAGCATCAACGGTATACCCCGAATGATCCAGACGACGATTTTCACAAAGTAACGCAAGGGGGCGAACTTCGACATGGAGCCAAAGGAAATCACAAGCCCTGCGGGAAGCGCGATCACAAGGGTCAGCGCAAATAGAAGGCAAGTGGCTTGAAATCCTTGCAGCAGCCGTAAAGTAACTTCCCAAAAGCGCATCGTCCCGCCTTATCCTCTAAACGTCGTATCCAGGACGAGGGTATTCTCGAGTCCGTATTTTTCCGCCAACTCCGCCATTTTACCTTCGTCATACAATGCTTTGAGGGCTTCGTTGACCTTCGGCGTCAGTTCGCTTCCTTTTTTAAATCCTACGGCATATACTTCAGAATCCAGCTCGATATCCGCGATCACCAAATCCGCGTAATCCCCCGTGCCAGCCATTCTCTGTGCCAGAAGAATATCCACCACCGCGCAGTCGACAGCGCCGGATTTTACTTCGATAAAGCTATTGATTTGCGCCGCGGTGCCGATAACCGAGCCGCTGCCGCCAACCGCTTCTCTGGCAAAGCTCTCTCCGGCGGAGCCGGCTTCCGCCGCTGCCGTTATGCCGGCTAAATCCTCTATGCTGCGAAACGCCGCTGCTTTATCCGTTCTGACGACGACGCACTGCTGGTTGAGCATATAGCTGTAGCTGAAATCCACCAATTCGCTTCGCCGCGTACCATCCGCCTCGGAAGCGTTCGCGGTGAAACCGTTCCATATACACGAGATCGTCCCGGCTTCCAATTCCTGATACTTGCTCCCCCATTCGATCTCCTGAAACTCTACCGTCATATTCAGACGCTCTCCTACGAGTTCAGCCAGTTC
>WRNN01000103.1 GCA_009776595.1 Clostridiales bacterium | reverse complement strand
TCTGTAGGAAAACGCCGTCAGCCGGCTGCCCCCGCTGTCCAGCAGCGCTTCCCTTATCGAATAATTGCGGGGCGGGACGATAGGCGTTCCGGCATACTCGTCATAATGCCCGATATTCGCGCCCCTCCAATCCACGGCGTACTCTTTTGGACCGATGAGGATAGTACCGGACCTATCGATCCCATAGCTATAGCGCAAGCCATTTGCGTTTTTCACGACGATGGCTCTGCCGTTTCTGAAATCCTCTGCTTCGTCATAGTCAAAAGGAATAACGATTTCACCCGAGGTATCGAGGAAGCCGTACTTTCCCTCCATCCCCGCCAATGCCAGCCCGTCGTGAAAGCCGTTCACCTCAGTAAATGCGGCAGGTGATACGATACTGCCGTCGCTGTGGATAAGCTGCCATTTTTCCTTTTCTTTCACCGCATAGATGTTTTCTCCGCATCCCATCGCATCTTCATATACAAAGGGAAGCGCCACAGTACCGCTTTTATCTAAAAAGCCGCATTGGCTATCCCGGCAAGCCGCAATCCATTCTTCGCCGCCGGCAGCTTCTGTGTAGGAATAGCGCAGCCATTCGTAATCCATACCTGTTAATGCTGTGCCGGAGCGGTCGAAGAGGGCGCAGCGATAACCGCCTTCTGTATTTTTGCCTGCCTCGATCAAACCGTTTCGCATGAAAAACAAGTTGTCATATTCGCAGGGAATGATCTCGTTTCCGGCAATGCTCACAAGGCCGCGCAGGTAACTCGTTTTCGCGGCTACAATAACGCGTTCGTCATCGTAAGCATCTATGACGGCATACATACTTAAGTCCAGAACGAGTTCTCCCGCAGGATCGATCAGTTTCGGACCCTTCCCATCCATCGTAGTGACATCCGCAAGGCCGTCATGAAAGGGATTTGCATAGAGATAGAACTTCCGGAATGGCTTGCTTTCCCGCGCTATCGATGAACACGAATTTTTCTGTCAGCCGGTCGCCCGAATTGCTGTGTTCGACGGAAGCCGCGCCGACGGCGTAGAAGCCTTCGCTGTCCTTCGGCATAAGCCAATAGGTTGAGGCAAAATCAAAGGCCTCCCCCAAATCAAGCCACTCTACAGATAATCCTGCCTCACGGACTTGTTTCTGCCCTTCTGTTTCCGCAAGAGCCGCACCGGGCGCCAGAACAATCAACAGACAGAGTATGGTGGCAGTCACCTTTTTCATCATCTATGTCCTCCCTGCAATCATTTTAGACCTTCGGGAATACGGCGCCTCCTGACGCTTCTTTTCTTTTGGATTGTTCGGCGTGTTTTCATCAATTCCTTGTTATCCCATACTTGTATTTTAGCGGCATTCCTTTACGCTATATGAAACCCGGTAGAGAATCTATACATCGGGTTTCATATAGCGGCGCATCTGGATGCGCCCTGCGAATGTAGAGAGCGGAGGGATGAGCGGCGTGTACGCGAAACCCGACGGGGCATGGGGCGGCGCCCCATATAGAATGATTATCAGGATTCATATAGAAGAAGATTTTTGCAGGCAATTCGTTTATAATACAAAAAGGAGAGTGTGTAACCATGCTTTTGAAAAGAATGATGGCTTGCGTCTTAGCTGTATCGTTTGTGTTATCGCTCAACGCCTGCAATCAGGGCAATGCAGATGTGCCCTCAGCCACAACGGCCATAGACGCTGATATCGCGAGCATGAACCCGCTTGCCTCTTTGCCGGCATATCCGGTTATAGACGGCAGTTCCTCCACCATGATACTGCATGCGGCGATACGGGCCTACCTGACCGATGCGTATTTTGTCGACCCGCATAGTCAGACCTACGCTGCGCTGGAACGCCTTATACCCGGCAGCGACAACCCTGCCGACGTTGTGCTTGCCGTAAAATACTATGACGACACGCTGCGTGACGCAAAAGAGCGCGGCGCGGATTTGGTGATCAGCCCGATTGCCAAAGAAGGCTTCATTTTTATTTTGCATAAGGACAACCCGATCGATAGTTTAACACAGGGGCAGCTGAGGGATATATTCTCAGGTAAAGTAAAGAATTGGCAGGAACTCGGCGGAGCGGATGAGGAGATTATTCCTGTCCAACGCAACTGGGACTCCGGCAGTCAAACCGCCATTCTTGATTTTATGGGCGACGTACCGCTTAGGGATATGGCGGAGGACGATTCGATCAAACTCGCGTTGTCTATGGGCGGCATGATCGAAACGGTCTGGACGACCGGAAGCGGCGCGATAGGATACAACATTTACAGTTGGTCTTTGGGAGGCGGCATGGCTTTTGGAATGGATAACCTGAAACTCCTGGCTGTGGACGGCATCGAACCGTCAATCGAAAACCTTTCCAATAATAGTTACCCTCTCATGGTGTATACGTATAGCTACTACAACCGCGGCAATTCGAAAGGCAAAGCTCTAACGGATTGGCTTTTGACCGCCGAAGGACAAAGCGTTATCGCAAGCGCGGGCTATGTAGGGATATTCGGAGAGTATGCGCAGGGCGGAATGCCCGATTTTTACAAAGACGAGTACGAGTCTACGGTTAAAATAGAAGAATACTATAAAGAGAACGGGATGCTGGTTTGGGAATCGATGCTCTTTGACGCCGAGCGGCTAACCGATGAGAGGCAGACGGAAGCGCTTGCCATAGGGAAGGGAAAGGCTGTAACCGTATTGTATTTGGCGCATTTCAATGAATACCTCAGAGAGCGCGAGTATACCCGGTTCATCGTATTGACGAGAGAAAAAGGCGGCGCCTTCGAGGTCATTAACGAGGGGGAATGGGACGTTAGCGACGGCCCCCCCTAACGATACCAATCAACAGTAGGCAGCTGGCGACTGTTAAGTCTAAAAGTTGCCGGACCGCCAGAGGGAGCCCGTCGCTAAGGCTGCGGAATCGCGGGGCCGTGAAGCAGGCTGCTACGGAAGGTGATCCTCGATGATATCCCGCAGGTGTACCGGGTCAGCGTCGCTGCGGATCAGCTTTTCGATCAGCTCCTGTACAAAAGCCGGCTCGGTGGAAATATTCGCAATCCTTTGCACATTCACACTGAGATGACCGCTGCACTGCTTTTCTTCCCGGCAGGAAATGCCGTAAGAGGTGACTACCCCGCTGTCTTCCACATATTCGGTGGATTGGATCATTTGGTACCGGATACTCTCGGACTTTGTCATCATGCTTCCCTCCATTGCTAAATCAATTTTACCTTATTATTACAATTCGTACGAAAGCGCTCCGGTTTTTGCTTTTATGGGGGAATAGAATTTTTTAAAATAATGAGCNATTTTTCCTTTCTGAATACTCCGGCGGGGCAGAATTCTTTTTTCTACGNATAAAATTACAATAAACATGAAAATACACAAAAATTACTTGCATAATATAAAATGAAGATGTATTATTATGAAAACTAAGAGAATATCACATCATATCACATCATATCACATTACTGTAGANGCGTCTGATAGGGGAAGTGAAAGAAGGGGGCATAGGAGAATGCATATCAATGTGTTGGAAGGCGGCGGCGTGACATCGCCNAAAGGTTTCGTGGCGGGTGTGGCTATGGCGGGCATTAAAACGCCCGGGAGATACGATCTGACGATTGTACACTCTATGTTTTCCGCATCGGCCGCGGGTGTATTTACACAGAATCTAGTCAAGGCGGCGCCGGTAGTGCTCAGCCAGGCCTATCTGGCGGAGAGCAAAGGTTCGGGACGTGCCGTCGTCTTTAACAGCGGATGCGCCAACGCGTGTACAGGCGATAAAGGCCTGGAAGACGCGCGGCAAACGACAAACGCGACGGCGCAAGCCTTAGGATGCGCGGGCAATGAGGTGCTGGTCGCTTCCACAGGCGTCATCGGCGCGTATCTGCCTATGGAGAAGATCCTGGCAGGCGTCGGTGAAGCGGTTAAAGGGATGGACGCCAAGAACGGGGCTTCCGCCGCACAGGCCATCATGACGACGGATACGATACCCAAGGAAATCGCCGTCGAGCTGGAAGTGGCCGGGAAGACCGTGACGCTGGGGGCGATGGCAAAAGGTTCCGGTATGATCCATCCCGATATGGCGACGCTGCTTGCGATCGTTACTACGGATTGCGCGATCGCGCCGGCGGTGCTGCAGGAGGCTTTGATGGAAGCCTGTGACGCTACGTTTAATATGGTAACGATCGACGGCGATACCAGCACCAATGACAGTCTCTTTTCGCTGGCAAACGGTCAGGCGGCAAATCCGTTACTGACAAGTAATAAGGATGCGGGTTATGCCGAATTCGTAGAAGGCTTGACCTATGTGTGCCGCCATATGGCGCAGCTGATCGCCAAAGATGGCGAAGGCGCTACGAAATTTATCGAAGTGGTCGTCGAAGGCGCAAAGACGCGGAAGGACGCCCGCATTGCCGCCAAAACAGTCGCCGGTTCCTCACTGGTCAAAGCCGCGATATACGGCAAGGACGCCAACTGGGGCCGCGTGCTTTGCGCGATGGGGTATTCCGGCGCCGGCTTTGATCCGGCGATCGTCGATTTGTACCTGGGAGACATTCAGATGATGGAAAAGGGCAGCGCGCTGATCTTTGACGAAGCCAAAGCCCTGGATTATCTGGATAACACAGATATCCGGATTCTTGCGCAACTGCATCAGGGAGAAGAGCGGGCGGTAGCCTGGGGCTGCGACCTGACCCATGATTATGTGACGATTAACGGCAGCTACAGAACCTAAAGCAGCATGCTGCCGCCTATAACCCAAAGCGTTGCAGTTCATGGAAAACGAAAAGAGGCGATCTATGATTACTCCGGTAGAAAAGGCGGAAATACTGACGGAAGCCCTGCCCTATATTCAGGAATTTTATGGAAAAATAGTTGTGGTGAAATACGGTGGTAACGCGATGACCGATCCGCTGCTGGAAGAGCTGGTGCTCAAGGATGTGATCCTGATGAAGCTCATCGGGATGAAACCGGTTCTGGTACACGGCGGAGGGCCCATGATCAGCAGCTGGCTTGAACGCTTGGAGATCAAGGCGGAGTTTATCAACGGCCTGCGGGTGACGGATCCGGCTACGATGGAAGTCGTGGAGATGGTCCTGGACGGGTCGGTGAACAAAGGCATCGTCAGCAGAATTCAGAAACTGGGCGGAAAGGCCGTCGGTCTAAGCGGCAAAGACGCAGGTATGGTGCTGGCCCGGCGCGTCACCCAGCCGCAGGATCTGGGCCTGGTGGGAGAAGTCGTCCGGGTCGACCCCTCGCTGATCTATACGCTGATCGAAAAGGGCTTTATCCCTGTCGTCTCCTCCGTTGGTTTCGGGGAAGACGGAGATCCGGCTACGATGGAAGTCGTGGAGATGGTCCTGGACGGGTCGGTGAACAAAGGCATCGTCAGCAGAATTCAGAAACTGGGCGGAAAGGCTGTCGGTCTAAGCGGCAAAGACGCAGGTATGGTGCTGGCCCGACGCGTCACCCAGCCGCAGGATCTGGGCCTGGTGGGAGAAGTCGTTCGGGTCGACCCCTCGCTGATCTATACGCTGATCGAAAAGGGCTTTATCCCGGTCGTCTCATCTGTCGGTTTCGGGGAAGACGGACAAAGCCTGAACATCAACGCGGACACCGTAGCCTCCGCTCTGGGAGGCGCCTTGAAGGCGCATAAACTGGTGCTGCTTACGGATGTGGAAGGCATTTATCTTGGCGAAGGCGACGAGAGAAAGCTGGCTTCTCAGATTGAAGCGGCGGCGATCCCCGGGCTTATCGAAAGCGGCGAATTAACGGGCGGCATGATCCCCAAAGCCTTGGGATGCCTGGAGGCGGTGAACGCGGGCGTTGAAAACGTCCACATCATCGACGGGCGAAGACCCCATGCCTTGCTTCTGGAGATATTCACCGACGAAGGCGTGGGTACCTGGGTAAAATAAGAAGAAGAGGGAGTGCAAATATGGAAAATCAAACGATGGTAGGAATGGGACAGGAATATGTCATGAATACTTACGGGCGCTTTCCCCTTGGCATCGCCAGGGGACTGGGCGCCAAGGTCTGGGACGGCGACGGCAAGGCGTATATCGATTTGGTCGCCGGTATCGCGGTGAATAGCGTGGG
>WRNN01000102.1 GCA_009776595.1 Clostridiales bacterium | reverse complement strand
GCCAGTCCGGATCAGGAGATAAGCTTTGTCTGGCACGGCGGCGAGCCGACCCTTGCCGGTCTGGATTTTTTTCGTCAGGTAGTGAAGATACAGAAACGCTATCTGCCAAAAAGGCGAACTGTCAGGAATAATCTCCAGACAAACGGCGTCCTTCTGGACGACGAATGGTGCGCCTTTTTGGCTGAAGAAGATTTTGACGTGGGGCTTAGCATTGACGGCGCGCAGTGGATCCATGACCAGTACCGCAGAGACCATAGCGGACGCGGTTCTTATGCTTCCGCGTCTGAGGCGGTCCGGCGCATGCTGCAGTACGGCCTCCGGCCGGACCTTCTTTGTACGGTGACCGCCTCCTCGGCAAAAGAACCCCTGGAAGTCTACCGGGCCCTGCGGGGCTTGAACACCGGCTGGATACAGTTCATCCCCATTGTACGCAGGACGCCCGGGGGGGAGCTAACGCCGGACAGCGTTTCCGGCGAGGGATACGGTGATTTCTTATGTACGATATTCGATGAATGGGTGCTTAACGACTTGGGCAAACTGGACGTCCAGCTCTTTGCCGAGACGGCGCGGGCTTATACGGGAGGCGTCTCCGGTTTATGCTGGATGGCGCCTGTCTGCGGACGGGTATTGATCGTGGAGATGGATGGAGGCGTCTACTCCTGCGATCACTTTGTCACGGCGCAGCACAAGATAGGGGATATCCGGGACGCCAGCCTGGCTAAACTGGCGAATAGCGCCGTTCAGACTGCTTTTGGCAACGCGAAGCGTGATACGCTGCCCGGCCGCTGTCGCAGTTGCCCGCATCTTTCTTTTTGCAACGGCGGCTGCCCCAAAGACAGATTTGCATTTACAGAGGACGGCGAACCCGGCCTGAATCATCTTTGCACCGGACTGGAGCGCTTTTTCTCTCACGCGCTGCCGGTCATTGAATTCATCGTCGCCCAAATCGGGCTGAAGCAATCCCGCCTGGCGATCATGAACGATCTTCGCGAACAGATGCAGGCGAAATGGAAGGGCGTCGGGCGTAACGACCCCTGTCCCTGCGGGAGCGGGCGAAAGGCGAAAAACTGCTGCTGGGACAGGCGGCCCTGACTCGCAGCGCAGGCCTGGCTGCATGCTCCCCAAGGCAGGGCAACACAGCCTCGAAGGGCTTGCGGTAACGTTTGCGGCCCCGTCACCCGCCTGCAAAACTATTTTACTTTTCCAAAACGCTGCTATATAATGAACAGGTATTCTCCATTTCGAAATGAATGGTAGAACACGCATAAAACGAAGGAGGTAATGTTTCATGGATCCAAGACCAGGAACCGCGTTTGCCGAACTGGACGTGAAGAAAGCTACCGATGCATTCATGGAAATCGTTGACTTGCGCCGGAGTGTGCGGCACTATACGGATGCGCCCGTATCGGAGGAAGATCTGCGAATGATACTGGAAAGCGCCCGCTGGGCCCCTTCCGGTGAAAACGCGCAGCCATGGAAGTTCATCGTGGTGCGGGACAAGAAGAATAAAGAGTTCCTTTCCATGATATCCAAGCGGGGAAGCGGCCGCCGCTTTACCGGCGAATACTTAAGCAAACAGATGCAAAAGCGTTTCGAGACCCTCGAAGACGAGGAAAAGAGAAGGTCCGCTTTCACTAAGCTTACGTCCGGCGAAGTATCGGCTTTCGTATCCCAGCCCGACGTCGTTGTCATCGTCACCGGCAGAAAAGAAGTCTGGGACCTTCCTTTTGACACCTCCGCCGCGATCGAGCACATCCTTCTCGCCGTGACGGCCGCCGGNCTNGGCGCCTGCTGGCTTGTAGCGCCCTGCATCGACATCCGCGACGAACTGAAACTGAACGAGTATTTCGGGATACCCGAAGACTACAAAACCATCAGCATTATCTCCATTGGCGAATCCTCAGGCCGTTACCCGAACGCAAGGCCGCGCAACGACATCGCCGATATCGTCTATTCAGAGAAATACGGCGAAGCTTACTATCAGAAGGAGGAGAAATAATGAGCGTATTAGGCGATTTTAAAGACTCCCTGATATTCGAAATTCAGAAGGAGTTTTGGAATGAACGTGGTAAAGGCGCTCGCTACCGTCTTACCTTGATCGGCACAGAGTTCATCAAGAAATATGTGAAAGACCCGACCGATAAGAAAGAGATTGTAGAATTCCTGAAGAAGGAAGGCTTTTGTTCCGATATTGAGATCTCGGAAGACGAGTTTACCATCAACCTGAAAGTCACGGACTGCGCGTTTATCCAGGTTCGCGACGCGTTCATGGACAAGCAGGCTACTTTCGTCAACGTAGTGATCGATCAACAGCCGCTTAGCTGCCCCATCGCCAACGCGCTGATGCGTGCGGAAGAGCTTGTCAGCGGCCTCGGCCCCGAACTGCTGCCGATCGAAAGAGACGGCAACAAATGCATTGTCGGCCTTGGCAAGATGGGAACGGCGGACGTCATAAAGTAGAGGGGTGATTGTCTTTGACTAAAATCAGAGAACTTGCCGACATTGTCCGTGAGATACCGGACGGCGCCGAAATCGCCCTTGGCGGTTTTATCATCACCCGCTGTGTGATTGCTTTTGCTTCGGAACTCATCCGTCAGGGTAAGAAGAATCTCGACCTGTTCAGTGTGATGGGAAACATGGAGTCCGATCTGCTGGTCGGTGCGGGTGCGGCTAAGTCCTACACTTACAGCGGCGGTTCCCTTGATCGCTTCGGAAGGTTGGACCGGGTAAACGAGGCGATCGTCACCAAGTCCGTCGTCGTCAAAGAGTACAGTGCTCTGTCGATTTGTCTGCGGATGCTTGCCGGCGCTATGGACGTCCCTTTCATTCCCTCCAAGGTCCTGATCGGCACGGATATGTATGAGAAGATTCTAAAGGACGACAAGGACGCGCTGCAAATAGGCGTATCGCCTTTTGACGGCGAGCCGTACATGTTCCTCGCCAAGCTTCAGCCTACGTACAGCGTCATCCATGCGCAAGCTGTGGATACGGAGGGCAATGTGCTGATCGAGGGACCGGTATGGGACCTTGAATTGGCGAAAGCCGGCAAGAAGCTGATCGTCACGGCGGAAAAGCTGGTGTCCAACGAATATGTCAAACGGAACCCGGAGAAAGTGACCATTCCCGGGATTTATACCTATGCCGCCGCTATCGTGCCGGCGGGGAGCTATCCCGGCTCGACGTATAAAGCATACGATCATGACGCGGAGATGCTGACGATGTACGCAAAGGCGAATCAGAAGCAGGATACCTTCGACGCTTTCGTCAACGAGTACATTTTAGGTACGAAGGACCACTTCGGCATGATCGAAAAGATGGGCGGCTATCAGAAGCTGAGAGATTTGGCGGCGGATCCCGCATACGGATATGCCTGGAAGGAGGACAGCCAATGAGCCTTACCTACACGACCAATGAGCTTATGGCCGTAACCGCCTCCAGACGGCTGACCAGCGACCATACCGTATTTGTGGGGGTCGGATTGCCGCAGATCGCCTCGCGGCTGGCAATGGCCACCCATGCCCCCGGCGTCAAGATTATGATGGAGCTGGGCGTTTATAAGCCTGAGCCCATGCCCGGCGTCGGCCTGGCGGATCCCCGCCTCTGGTACCGCTGCGAATATTTCACGGGAAGCATCGGGACCCTGGGCGAAATGATGCAGAAAGGCCTCGTGGATATCGGCTTCCTGGGCACCCTTGAAGTCGACCGTTATGGCAATCTCAATTCCACGCAGGCTACTACCGAAGCCGGCACAAGGCATTTCACCGGAAGCGGCGGGGCCGGGGACATCGCTTCCCTTGCCCAGAATGTTTTCGTCATCATGAAGCACGAGAAGCGCAAAATCACGGAGAAGGTCGAGTTTATCACTTCCGTCGGACGATACAAAGGCGGCGCCAGCCGGGTGGAGAAGGGACTCCGGCCGACCGGCGGCGTAACGGTTTTTACCAATCTCTGCGTGATGGAGACCAACGCGGAATCCGGAGAGCTGGAGGTCAAATCCATCCATCCGGGCGTCACTGCCGAAACCGTCAGGGAGAATACCGGCTTCGACATATTCATCCCCAAGGATTGTCCCGTAACGGACGAACCGACCGAAGAAGAGCTCCTCCTGCTGCGGGAAAAGATCGACCCCGAAAAGATGTACATTAGATAATTCTGAGTATTCTATTGTTGTCAAGCTGTTTTCGCTAAAAAAAGAGGCTTCCATTATACGGACAGCCTCTTCTTCTTTATACTATGAAATCCGGTTCGCCGTTTAGGTTATGGGCGAAGCATATGTCAGGATTCCGACGCTTTGCGCAGGCCGCGGCTCTGCATCCAGGTATCCAGCTGATCCAGCAGGCGCTTCTCATCCAGGTCCGTACGGTCGCCGGGCTGGCTGCCTTCATAGTGGATTACGCTGAGTCCCGCGTCTCTGAGGTACATGGCCTGCTCCTTGCGGGTCAGCGTGCAGCCTACGCCATGGCGCCAGATCGCCAGAAGGGCGCCGTCCGCCTTCATAAACTTTGCGAATTGCACAATCCTGTCGCGGAAAATATACTCGTCCACCTTCATGGAAGCGTTCGGCCGGGCTTCCGGAGACGCGCCGAAGCGAATCGCGTCCTCGCGGGTCAGAATGGGCGTATCCGCAGGAAAGGACGCGCCCGGTCTGAAGGTAAAGCTTCCGTCGGGCTGCATATCATAAGCGCAACCGGAACTGTGGGAATATTGGGAACCCAGGCATACCGCGCCGTAATCTTCCAAATAACGATAATACTTCATATAGTGCCAGGAGGGCGGATGGGCTTCAATGAAGCGGAAACGCTCGTTACCCACCGCGGCGATATGATTATCGGCACGCCATTTCACTTCGTCCCGCACCATTCTCCAGAACTTCACCGTGCTTTCGGGATCGATCTTCGTCAGACCGCCAATGGTATATACGGAATACAGATCCTTCACCGACATCGGCGCCGGTATGGTCTGCCCCATAATGTAGGTGATTTCCTTGGAGCATTCCGTCCGCTCCTGATTCGCCTGCATCAGCTCTTCGACTTTGTCGTCGGCATACTTCTGCCCGAAGATGCGCTCGACATCGTTGATCATCCGCAGGTTACAGTAGACCTTATGCTCCATCATGGCCTTCTCCCGCTCTTCGTCATATTCGCCGAAGTACATAAAGCGGTCTGCCATCCATTGGGGCATGTTCTCGAAGTCCCTGGCCTGCTGCCCTCTCTTGGCATGCTGGTCGCAGACGCAGGGCATGGGTACAACCAGCTTGCGCCTGGGCCATGGCGTCCCGTCCTCGATGTATCCCAGGAACTGACCGCCCCAGCAATTGCCCTGATAGCCGCAGATTTCACGGCCCCATCCGCGCACTTCGCTGGCCAGCCTGGCCCTTCGCGCGTAGGGCTCGTTTTTGTTTGCCATCATCGCGCCTACGGGGTTGTCCTCGATGATTGTGAGAGCGGGGAAAGCTTGAGACCAGTCAAAGCTGGTATCGCCGCCGCAATTGCCCTGCCCGACCACCTTTTCCGTACTTTCTATGGATTTCTGCCAGCCTGCGCGAAGCTCTTTCGCGTAGTCCCAGAACTCCAGAGGCCTGGTCTCCCATATTTGTCCTTTTGCCATGCAATACGCCTCCTTTTATCTACTTGAATTTTTCTACACATATCTTTTCATCTATATCCATGCCGGGCCGATGATGAGAAATATCTATTTATTTCATCTATTATAGTAAACGGGGGCGCATTTTTCAAGTAGTTCGCCGTAATGGATTGTGATATAATAATGCTCAAAAGCAGGGAGACAAAAGTAGATAGGGGGGTAAGTATTTGAGCACGATCAGCAAAGAAAGAATCCTGGAACTGGAAGAAAAATGTGTGAAAATCAGGAAGGATCTGCTGAACTTTATTTACCAGATCGGCATGGGCCATCTGGGTGGTGAATTGTCCATGGTCGAAATGGCCGTAGCGCTCTATTATCAGTACATGGCCTTTGACCCGAAGGACGTCAAAAACGCAAACCGGGACAGGTTCCTCCTGAGCAAGGGGCACTGCAGCGAGACGCTGTATACCATCTTTCAGGATCTTGGCATGTATACCATCGAGTATATGGTCGAG
>WRNN01000101.1 GCA_009776595.1 Clostridiales bacterium | reverse complement strand
TTGGGATAACGTGCCGCGTCGTCCGGACCGATGCCGACTCTCTCCAGTAATTCCATGACGATCTCGCGGCGTTCTTTCTTCACCATGTCAGGATGATGGATAGCGAGCCCCTCGGCTACGATGTCACGGATTTGCATGCGAGGGTCGAGAGACGCTGCGGGATTCTGAAAGATGATTTGCATTCGGCTGCGATATTGCTTCATATTGGCGCGCGTGATCTCATTGCCGTTATAATAAACAGCGCCGCTGTCCGGTTCAAGAAGCCTTAAAATTAGCCGCCCCAGCGTGGTTTTTCCACAGCCGGATTCTCCTACAAGTCCGAAAGTCCCGCCTCTTGGCAAAGCAAAGCTGACGCCGTCCACCGCGCGAAGCGGCGACCTCTTTCCCCCTCTTTCCTTTATCGAAAAAGTCTTCACTAAATGATTCACTTTAAGTAAAGGCATACTATCCATAGCTAATCGTCCTTCTATCCCAGTATCCAGCAATTCGCGCTATGCTGCGCCGCCAGCGCCGTCGTTGGCGGCGTTACTATGCGACAGATGCTCTTGCAGTGCTTGCATCTGGGATGGAACGCACAGCCGCCCGGCGGGTGAATCGGGTCGACAGGGTCGCCTTCAATGGAAAGCAGGGGCGCATCCGGCGGAGCGTCCAATCGCGGAACCGCTTCAAGCAACGCTTTGGTGTAGGGATGCGCACATCGATAGAATATATCCTCCACAGAACCTTGTTCCAGAATCGTCCCTCCATACATGACCGACACGCTGTCACATATCTCCGCGATGATACTGATATTGTGGGTTATATAGACCATGGCCATATCCCTTTGCTTCCGCAGCTCTTTCAGAAGCCGCATGATTTGCGCCTGAACGGTCACGTCAAGGGCTGTCGTAGGCTCGTCCGCAATGAGAAGCTTCGGTCTGCACAGCAGCGCCATCGCAATCATCACCCGCTGGCACTGCCCGCCTGACAGCTCGAAAGGATATCGTTTCATCANCCGCCCGCTGCTCCCGTACAGCCCGACCGCATGGAGCATAGCTTCGGATTGGGCCTTTGCTTCCGCAGCGGATATGCCTTTGTCATGCCTGCGTACAACCTCGGTCATTTGCCGGCCAACGGTAAAAACCGGATCCAGAGAAGAAAGGGGATCCTGNAAGATCATGCCAACCTCNTGGCCGCGAAACGCCTCAAGCTCCCGCTTCGTCAGGGTCAACAGATTCCTGCCTTCAAAGGTNATCCTGCCGCCTTCTACCTTTCCCGGNGGTTTGAGGAGTCCCAGTATGGAGTAAGCCTCCACGCTTTTTCCGCTGCCGGATTCTCCGATGATCCCCATCACTTCCCCTTTACGGACGCTGTAGCTGATGCCGTTCACCGCATGCACCACGCCGCGGGCAGTGGGAAAGGAGACTCTTAATTCTTCTACTTCCAATAACGTATCCATTTCGTGTTCTCCTCAGACCGCGTACTTTATCACACGTCCCATCCCGGATCAAAAGCGTCCCTCAGGCCGCTGACGAAAAAGTTCAGCGAGATCACACTGACGGTCACCGCAATGCATGGAAACAGAATGACATGCGGATTGGATATCATAAACCTTTTACCGGAATAAACCAAAACGCCCCATTCCGGCGACGGCGGGTTGAGGCCCACCCCCAGATACCCCAGAAGGGTGCTGGTCAGAATGGCTTCCGAGAAGCAGCCGGCAAAGTGCGTAACCACAGGAACCGCCGCGTTTCGCAGCACATGCCGCCTGATGATCCGCATAGAGCTTGCGCCCAGGGCACGGGCAGCTTCTATGTATTCCTGTCCTAAGATGTTCAGCACGGCGGCCCGGATCAAACGCGCAAACTGAGGCGTTGCGGATATGGCTAAAGCATAGACAAAGTTGCCTTCTCCCCAGCCCAGAACAACCTCGGCTACTATCACAAGCAAAATGACCGGTATGGAGGATAGCACATCTACAAGCCTTGAGATCAGAATGTCAGCCAGGCCGCCGAAGTATCCCGACAGCAGACCNATGGCACAGCCCGCGATCATGGCGATCGAGGCGGATACAAAGGCAATNTGCAGCGTGATCCTTCCGCCATAGAGTATACCGGACAGCATGTCTCTTCCCAGNGCATTTGTGCCGAAGAGGTGTTCCNTNCCCGGCGGCATCAGAGAAGCGCTAAAATCGGGCGTGAAATAGTCATAATGCGTCAANCCCGGCATTACTGCGCAAGCGGTACACAAAAGGAGAAAAACGCCAAACCCAAGCATAGCCGCCTTATTCCGGCAGAGCCGCCTGAGTCCGTAAACCCAGGGATTCCCGCTGAGCATAGAGTTGTTCTCTTCAAAATGCCGCTTTAAATGCCGACTCACGCGATAATCCCTTCCTTTATCTCACACACTCTCTTCGACACTGCCGGGCTTGTCCGCAAAGCGCCTTACAAATTGCTGCTTAATCTTCGGGTTAACCAGGGTGAAGAGCAGGTCTGCNGCAATCGTGATCGACGACAGAATGGCGGTGATGACAACCGCGGAGCATAGCACCGCAAGATGGTTNCGGGAGACGACCGCTTCGAGAAGCAGGGAACCAATCCCGCTTACGCTGAAAAAGTACTCCGCCACAAAAGTACCGCACAANAACTGCGCCGCAAGATTNCCGAGGGAGGACAANATGGGAACCGTGGCGTTTCGTAACGCATGGAAGCAGATGACGGTTCTTTCAGCCAGACCCTTTGAACGCAAAGCCGTAATATAATTTTGATCAAGGACTTCCAACAAACTGCTGCGGGTTATCCTGACCATCATGGCCAGACCGCCCGCTGACATCGTCAGCGTCGGCAGCACAAAGTAAATCGGACTTGCGCTTCCAAAGAGAGGCAGTATTTTCAAATGTAATACAAAGAAAAGGCATAAAAGATAAGCGATACAGTAGCTGGGTATGGACGAAAAAAGCAGCACCAAAAACATAATCGTATGATCCTGCCATTGATTACGGTGTATAGCCGCATACATCCCCGCGGGCAGACCGGCGGCGATCGCCAGGCCGCCTCCCAGCGACATCAGTATCAGCGTCATTCTTATACGGTTGGGTACATCGAAGGATTGGGGGAGGCCAAAATCGAAACGCGTGAAAATATTCCAGCAATAGCGACAATATTGCGCAAACAGGTTGTTCCCGATTCGCAGCACGCCGATAAGCGAATCCAAGGCGTCGCCGCCGCCATAAACAGGCATACGGTCAAGGCTTGAGCCCGGAAGTATATAGAGCATGACAAATACGACAAAAACGACGCCCAGCACCGTCGGAATGATCATGAAGCATCGTTTCAGAATGTAACGAACCATGAATCCACTTTTGCCTCCACATAAAACTTGCCGGCCTGCAAGCCAACTCGTTTAGTATACCGTATCTCAGGGTAGCTGTCCACACGGCTTACTTCCTTGCTTCCTTGTTTCATTATCATTATAAACGATCTACGGCAAAGCTTCACTTTGCGCTTGCGGCAGTTATTATTATTTGCTATGATGTATTTGTATAACAATATGTAGAATCAAGGGACAATAAAAGGAGGGGTCAAGAATGGGTTTAGCTAAAGGTATTTTTGTTGTTGATACACACGTTCATGCGCAGAGGCACGCCTTTCAGCTGCAGACAAGGGATGTGGATTCGGAGTTTTCCGCACTGGGTATGGGTATGCACTCTGTCAATACCTATTCCAACGCCGACAGGCTGTTGTATCATATGGACCGATACGGCGTCGATGTATGCGTGATCATGCCGGCTTTTGCTATGACTAACGAGATTGACAAAGAGATTGTGAAGAAACACCCGGATCGCTTTGCCGCCTTGGTCTGGGACGTGGAGACAAAGAAAAACGCCACAGACGGGAAAGCGCCCTGGACGCTGAAAGCCGCGTTGGAAGAAGTGGAGAGGGAACTCGACACCGGCATGTATGTCGGTATCGGCGAAGGGATACCCGGCCGCGGCGGCCGCGACAAAACCTGGAGCGAACGGTTTGAAGAAATCTGCCAGTTTATGGAACTTGCCCGGAAGTATAAAGTCATCATCACTTACCACTCCGGCTTCCCCGCAGGTTATGCGGGAGGCCTGGGCCTGGCTTCCTCGCAGGGCCACTATGAGAATGATCACGCAAACCCCTTCCTGGTAGGGGAAGTTGCGGCGGCATACCCGGACGTAAACATCATCCTCGAGCATGCGGGCATTGAAGGCACCGGTTATCGCACCGATATCTATGAACAATGCCTGGCGGTCGCCCGCAGCCATCACAACGTCTATCTCGAATGCGGCCAATGGTGGGCGGAATTGTATGAGCGGCCCCTGAAAGACCCCAATCTCGGATGCGAGAGGCTGGTCTGGGGTACCGACTGGGGCGCGGCTTCTACCCCGCAGTCCTGGATGCCCGGCTGCGTGCCGGAGACTTTCTGCGATCAGAACATCAATATCGGCTTGCCGGCGCATCAAATCGATATCTATGGCTGGGCGCTGCGGGAAGTCGGCCGTTTGAACATTCCTCAGGACGACCTGAATATGATCCTGGGCGGCAATGCCTGCAGAATCATGAACATTAAGACGCCCTATACCAGATTGTTTAAGCAGTATATTAAGAAATAAGCGAGGAGGCAACACTATGGGTTTAGCAAAAGGCATATTTGTTGTGGACACGCACGTCCACGCGCAAAGACACGCCTTCAAACTGCAGTCAAGGGATGTGGACTCGGAGTTTTCCGAACTCAGCTCGGGCATGTCCCAGATGGAGACCTATTCCAATGCCGACCGGCTGCTGTATCACATGGATAAGTACAGCGTCGACGTATGCGCGATTATGCCTGCCTTTGGGATGACCAACGAGATTGATAAAGAGATTGTCAAGAAGCATCCGGATCGCTTCGTCGCTTATGCTCTGGACGAACAAACCTCCAAGGCCGCGCAGGCCGGTAAGCCCTGGACGATCGAAGCCGCGCTGGACGAACTGGAAAGAGAGCTCGACACAGGATTGTACGTGGGTATAGGCGAGGGGCTGCCCGGCTCCCACCGCAAACATCCGGGCGGCTGGAGCGGCAGGTTTGAAGAGATTTGCAAGGTCATGGAATTAGCCAAGAAATATAAAGTAGTGGTTACCTACCATGCAGGCTTCCCCTCGGGATATGCCGGCGCCGTCGGCATGGCCGCCATGCAGGGCCATTATGAGATGGATTTCTCCAATCCCTTCCTGGTGGGCGAGGTCGCGGCGGCTTATCCGGACGTCAATATCATCCTCGAACACGCGGGCATTGAAGGCACCGGTTACCGTACCGACATTTATGAAAAATGCCTGGCTGTCGCCCGCAGCCATCACAACATCTATCTCGAATGCGGCCAGTGGTGGGCGGAATTGTATGAAAAGCCCCTGAAAGACCCCAATCTCGGATGCGAGAGACTGGTCTGGGGTACCGACTGGGGCGCGGCTTCCACACCCCAGTCCTGGATGCCGGGCTGCGTACCGGAAACCTTCTGTGACCAGAACATCAATATAGGCCTGCCCGCGCATCAAATCGATATCTTCGGTTGGGCTTTGCGGGAAGTCGGCCGCCTCAACATTCCCCAGGACGACCTGAACATGATCCTGGGCGGCAACGCCTGCAGAATCATGGGCATTAAGACGCCCTTCACCCGTTTGTTTAAACAATACATCAAGAAATAGTTAAAGTTAAAAATGCCCTTCCTGTCTGCAGCGGATCATACCGGCTGCGCGGAAGGGCGTTTTTGTATTTTCCTGCTATAGTCCGGCGTCGGCCACGTTGGCGTCAGCGCTGAACGAAAATGTTTCTCTCGTTTTGGCGAATGCTTAGATATTGTTTTGCTTGACATACTGAAAGACTTTATTTCTGCCGCTTTTTTTTGCCTCGTACATAGCGCTGTCCCCGTTTCGGATAAAATCATCCAGGGGGCTTCCCGGCGTCGGGATTTGCGTGTAAACGCCGATACTCACCGTGATGAAGGTCGCTTTCCCATCGGCAAGGAGAATGGGTAGCTGTTCGACCTTAGCCCGGATCCGCTCGGCAAGGATCGCCGCCCCATAGCCCGTCGTATTCCCCAAAAGCACCACAAATTCCTCCCC